>CAILNN010000311.1 GCA_903835555.1 uncultured Verrucomicrobiota bacterium | reverse complement strand
TGCCATGATGGTAGACCGTTCCGATGGTTCTTTGGATTTGGCGGTGCCCACCTTCAGCCTCATTCGGCTTCATATTGAGACTTTTGCGGCGGACCAATTACCGTCTGATTTAGTATCCATTCCGGCGGTGAAGCCGGGGAGTAAGTGAGGGAACGGATTTAGCCAAAGATTGAAGGATTGACGCAGATGCGCGGCAGCGTCTTGGACAGCGGTTGTCGCAAACGGCTTTTGGTTCGGGACCTGAAGAGCGTGCCAGAGGCATTCGTGGTTTTCTCGGCTGTTTCCAAAGCGCCAGAGGACTGGCGCAGTCCAAGACCTGGCGGACATCCTACTTCTGAGCGCGGTTTCGAGCGTCTAGGCGGGCGTATTGCAAGCGGACTTCGGTCGAACCTCGAATGGGATCGAGGTTCCACAAGTCCATGAGGACCAACCCTTTCCTGGCGGATAGGCCATACTCAAATGCAGTTTCGACGGTGGACCAGGAGGGAGGAGAAAATAGGCCTCGTCGGGAAAGTTCCTCCATGGAGCCGTTGCCCATCCGAGTTGGAATCAGCGAGACGACATCGACACCCACTTCCCAGGCAAAATCCAATGACCGACAGGCCCAATCCAGGGCCATCGAGTCGTCGGTGATCAAGGGTGGTTTGACCAGGACAAAGGCACGAATACGAGCACCCATTTGCTGCAGTCGCTGGGCGGCGAGGTGGAAGTCTTCCAGCGTCATTCCTTTATTCAATCGTGGTAGAATATCGGGATGAACCGTCTCAAGTCCCATGGCCACTTCCAACTGAGTTGTTGCCGGTAGCAGATCGCGGAATTGCTCTGTTCGAGGACCAATCAAGCGCGGATGGCTCTCGACGACCACCCTGGTAAAGGGCTGACACATTTCAGCGATGGTCGGATAATCCGATACAGAAATGGCACCGGCGTCGAAAAAGGAACCGGCATTGTAGAGCTTTAGATGCCGTGCCTCGTGCCCAAGGTGGCTACGCAGGCTGGTTGATATCTGCCGTGGAATCGAACCCGGCGGACCCGGACGAAGAGTCGTGTGTTGCCACAGATCGCACATCAGGCAATGCCACGGACATTCTCGATTCACGAGAAATACGGTCAGGGTGGAAACCGACTCGCCTCTTTCATTGGTTTCCGATTCAATGAGCGAATTTGAGGCTGAGGAATGGTCGAGTCGCCCGCGAAGGGCGTTGAATTCGGGGCGACGTTGGCGAATCCATTGATCCCAAACCGTGGGGTCCCGAGGCAGGTCGGGTTGGTCCGGGATAGGGGGGAGGAGGTTCACAATCTGGAATCGCTATTGTGTGCGGCGAACGGTGGAAGCGGCGTTCCGACGCTTTCACAGGACTCTGGACTCCTGCCGTTGTGGAAGTGGGCTGGCCCCGAAGGGCTGAAAATCGGGGCGAATAGCCCTACATCTCATAATCCATGCACGTGATCCAAACGCTCCACAGTAACGCAACCCCGTTGGGTTTGAATGTATCTACAACCATCACCCAGGGTAGGCCCGCAGACGGGCCAACCCTGGGCCTTGATTCTCAACCCCCATGGGGTTGGCGGAGGAAAATTTCGCGTCTCCTTCTTTTTCATCTCGTAGGGGCCGCCTCTTTCAATCCTATCATGACGCAAAGCGCGAGGTCAGGAGTCTGGAGACCCGAATTGCTCATGTATTCCGCCCTTTCAGGGTTCAGGATGATTGCGCAAAAGCCCAGAGCTTTACTCTGGGCCATCGCATTTAGCCCTATCGGGGCTGCTATCCGGGTTTAAGCCTTGATGCCGAACGCAACTTTACCGCGACAGAAGGCGGAAACCGCGGAGCCTTGGCCCGACAAGATACCGATTAGGTCAAGTCAATGCGGTCACCGGTCTTCAAGGTCACGATGGCCTTTTTCCAATCGTTGGCCCAACCGTGAGCTTTGGTATTCTTGCGGCGTTCCTTGCCGTGTACGGTGATGGTGTTGACACGCAAGACTTTCACGTTGAACAACTCTTCAACCGCTGCCTTGATCTGCGGAGCGGTTGCCAGGCGATCAGCGGCAAGGGTGAACTGATTGAATTTTTCGGACTGGATGGTCCCTTTTTCGGTGACCCGAACTGTCTTGATGACGTCAAAGGTGGAAAGTTTCATAGACTTCAGGCAGCGATGGCGAGGCGAGCTTCTAATTGTGCAAAGGCCGCCTTCGTAAAGACGATCTTGTCGAACTTGAGCAGGTGGTAGGTATCAACCCGATCACCCGATCCGTACTCCACTCCAACCACATTGCGGGAGGCGAGTTGAGCGTTTCGATTTTCCTGGCCGACCAAGAAAAGGCAGGTCTTGCCGGTCAGATCAAGCTTGTCGATCAGGGCAACGAACTCCTTGGTCTTGGGCGAGGACAATTGAATATCTTCGAGGACGATGACATCGTTGCTCAAGAGGCGTTCACTCAACGCTTTGCGCAGGGCAAGGCGTTTGACCTTGATGTTGACCTTCTTGCTGAAGTCGCGGGGCTGGGGTCCGTGAACCACACCACCACCACGCCAAAGGGGAGAAGCAAACGAACCAGCGCGGGCGCGACCAGTTCCTTTTTGGCGCCAAGGTTTCTTACCGGTGCCATTGACATCGCCCATGGTCTTTGTTGCGGCTGTGCCACGACGATGACCGGCATTTCGGGCCACGACCGTGTCGTGAACAGCTTGAGAGCCACGCCCATTTTCGATCACCTCGAAACGGACTTCGTGCTCGCCGGATGCGGTCCCGGCTGGGGAAAGAACAGTGAGTTTCATCAGTCAGCCTTTTACTTTTTCTTGGCAGCAGCGGCGGCCTTTTTCTCGTCCTTCTTGCCAGCCGCACCAGCGGCGGCGGCATCCTTGGCCTTTTTGCGGGCGTCGTGGATAGCGATAAAGCGCTTTCCGCCAATCGCGATCTTCTTGGATTCACGAATGATGCAGTAATCACCTTCGCTGCCAGGGAAATTTCCACGGATCAAAAGGACGTTGTCTTGGGGCCGCACCTGAACAATTTCCAAATTTTGCGACGTCCGTCGAACGACACCCATGTGACCGGGCATCTTGAGTCCACGGTTGACGTGACCGGGAAACAATCGGCATCCAATGGCACCACTTCGACGATGCCAACCTTTGGCACCGTGGGTGATATCACCGCCCCGGAAACCGTGACGAGCAACAACACCTTCGAAACCGCGACCCTTGGTGGTCCCGATACAATCGACGAATTGACCAACGGCAAAGAGGTCGGCACCAATCAGGTCGCCGGGTTGGACTTCCTTTGAGAAATCGCGGAATTCGCGAATTTCCTTTACGGCAGAGGACTTGAATTTCTTCAAGTGTCCGATCACCGGTTTAGCCAAGCGGCTTTCTTTTTGCTCGTCAAAACCGAGTTGGACGGCGTTATAGCCATCTGGACCGTCCTTTTTCTTGACTTGAATGACGTGGTTGGGTCCGACCTGAACCACCGTCACAGGAGTCAAGATTCCGTCCTGATTATAGACGCGGGTGTGGCCCAATTTCTTTCCAATGAGTCCTAGGGGCATGGTGGAAGGGAGTTAAATTTTGATAGTGATGTCCACGCCAGCCGGGAGGTTGAGCTTTTTGAGCTCGTCGACGGTCTTGGCGGTTGGATCGAGGATATCGATCAACCGCTTGTGGGTGCGTTGTTCAAAGGTTTCCATCGACTTTTTGTCGACGTGCGGTGACCGATGCAAGGTCACGCGCTCAATTTTGGTGGGCAGCGGAATCGGCCCTGCGACCCGAGCGCCGGAACGCTTGACGGTTTCGACGATTTCACTGGCCGAGGCGTCGATGACCCGATGGTCAAAGGCCTTGAGGCGGATTCTGATGCGTTGTCCAGACATACAAAGAACGAGTTTAAACCAACTTCCAAAAGAGAGCCAAAAATGAGGTATTAGTCTTTCGACTGAAACCAGTAACCGGTTAGCTACGCGCGGCTGGACGCTTCTTGGCGGCATCCATCACGGCAGTCAACACGCTATTTGGGACCTGCTCGAACGTCGAGGGTTCCATACTATACGATGCGCGGCCCTTCGACAATGAGCGAATAGCGGTCGCGTAGCCAAACATTTCTGCCAACGGGACGGTGGCCTGCAAGATCGTTTGTCCAGCCTTGGCATCCACACCCAAGATGATTCCCCGCCGGCGATTGATGTCACCTAGCAGATCACCCTGGTACTCATCAGGAGTCGTGACTTCAACTTTCATGAGCGGTTCCAAAAGGATCGGACCCGCCTTCCCGAAGGCATCTTTGACGGCAAAAATACCGGCCATCTTGAATGCCAATTCGTTGGAGTCAACTTCGTGGAACGAGCCATCGGTGATGGCGACCTTGACATCGATGACTTGATAACCGGCATAGACGCCACCACGAATTGCTTCGCGGATACCGTCTTCGACGGCCGGAATGAATTCCCTGGGGATGGTACCACCGACGATTTCGTTCAGGACCTCAATACCTTTGCCCTTTTCATTGGGCTCAATGGTCACACAGGCGTGGCCATACTGACCGCGTCCACCCGATTGACGGATGAATTTGCCTTCACCTTCGGCGTGCTTGGTGATGGTTTCACGGTAGGCGATCTGAGGAGCACCAGCATCCGCCTCGACGTTGAACTCGCGTTTCAGACGGTCGCGGATGATTTCCAAATGCAACTCACCCATCCCGGCGATGATCAACTGACCGGTGTCCTCATTGGTGAACACCTTGAAGGTCGGGTCTTCTTCGGCCAGACGTGCGAGGCCGTCGCCCATCTTATCGCGGTCATTCTTGGTCTTCGGCTCGATCGCCATGCTGATGACCGGTTCGGGGAAGGTTGGGGGTTCCAACGTTACGTCGAAATTTTCATCGCAAAGGGTGTCCCCGGTCCAGATGTTGCGGAGCCCAACCAGAGCGGCGATGTCACCCGAGTAGACAGAGTCCACATCCTTACGTTCGCTACCCTGAATGATCATCAAACGGCTGACGCGCTCGCGGCGGCGGCTACGAGGATTGTAGACCGTATCGCCTTTCTTGAGTTTTCCGGCATAGACTCGGAAAAACACCAACTTACCGGCGTAGGGATCAGTCCAAAGTTTAAACGCCAGCGAGCAGAAAAGTGAATTATCGTTGGGGGCAACGACTTTCTTCTCCTCGCTACCGGGCACGTGCCCCTCGGTGGGCGGGATGTCGATTGGAGACGGGAGGTAATCGATGACGGTGTCGAGCAGGCATTGCACCCCCTTCTTTTTGAAAGCGGAACCGCAAAGGACCGGAACAAGCTCGATACGGCAGGTCAAGCGACGAATGGCCTGCTTCAGCACGGGAGCGCTGATCGGTTGCTCTTCGAGAACCAGATTGGCAATGGTGTCGTCCTTGTTAGAGACGGCATCGATCAGGTCAGCCAAGGCCTGCTTGGCCTTTTCCTTCAAGTTATCCGGAATCTCGGTGACTTCGTACTTTAGACCTTCGTTGGTGACATCGCCCGGGCCCCAAACAAAGGCCTTTTGGTTCACGACGTCAACCAAGCCGGCAAAATTGTCTTCGGCACCGATGGGCAGGAAAACTGGGAATGCGTAAGCACCCAATTTCTTGCGCATGTCGTTCAGAGCATTTTCAAAGTTGGCACCGGTACGGTCCATCTTATTGACGAATGCGATCCGCGGCACCTTGTACTTGGTGGCCTGACGCCAAACCGTTTCGGATTGGGGTTGGACACCGGCAACGCCGCAGAAAACGGCGACGGCACCATCCAGAACGCGCATGGAACGTTCGACTTCGGCAGTGAAGTCGACGTGACCCGGAGTATCGATGATGTTGACCCGGTTCGGAATCGTCTCGAAAGTCTTAAAAATGCCGGGCTCTTTTTTCTGAGTCCAGAAGCAGGTAACAGCAGCGGAAGTAATGGTAATACCGCGTTCCTTTTCTTGCTCCATCCAGTCGGTCACGGTATTGCCGTCATCGACGTCACCGATTTTATGAATCAGGCCGGTGTAGAAGAGGATACGCTCGGTAGTGGTCGTCTTGCCCGCATCAATGTGGGCGGCGATACCGATATTGCGGGTGCGCTCCAGTGCGTACTGCCGCTGCGGCGAATTCAACGCCGCGTTGATCGTGGTGACGTCGCTCATAGTCGTTTCGGGTACGGGTCGGGTTCGAGAGATGAAAAATGCCCCGGGTTACCCTCGGGGCTTAAATGGGGTGATTCGGAAGGAATGTGCTACCAGCGGAAATGGGCAAAAGCTTTGTTGGCTTGAGCCATTTTGTGAACGTCATCCCGCTTGCGGATGGCGGCACCCTGTCCTTGATAGGCGTCCATCAGTTCAGCAGCCAACGCTTCTTGCATGGGAATGCCTTTGCGATTGTCGGCAAAGGTCACGAGCCAGCGCATGGCAAGTGCTGTTTGGCGATCGCCCGGAATTTCCAATGGAACTTGGTAAGTGGCGCCACCCACGCGGCGAGCCTTGGTTTCGATACGCGGTTTGGCGTTTTCGAGAGAGCGCTGAAGAATATCCAAGGTGTTGACCCCCGGATTTTTCTCAGCGAGGACGTCCAAGGCGCGGTAAACGATGCGACGTGCGACGTTTTTGCCTCCGGACCGCATGACGGCGGTGATCAGACGGGCAACAACCGGGCTGTTATAACGGGCGTCAATTTGGGGGGGACGCTTGATTGCTTGGCGACGACGAGCCATACGGTAGAAAGGATAAAAGGGTTCGGGGCGGAATCGACCTACTTTTTGCCAGCGGGCTTGGCAGCGGCACCGGCTTTCGGGCGTTTGACACCGTACTTGGAACGGCTGACGCGACGTTTTTCCACGCCGGCGCAGTCCAACGTTCCGCGAACGATGTGATAACGAACACCGGGCAAGTCTTTGACGCGCCCGCCGCGAACCAAGACGATGGAGTGTTCCTGAAGATTGTGCCCTTCGTCCGGGATATAGGCGATGACTTCAAAGCCATTGGTCAAGCGGACCTTGGCCACCTTCCGCATGGCCGAGTTGGGCTTTTTGGGCGTACGCGTCATCACCTGCAGGCACACGCCGCGGCGAAACGATGCACCCTCGAGAGCGGGTGCTTTACTTTTGTAGCGCAGCTTGCTACGGCCCTTGCGGACCAACTGATTAATCGTGGGCATTGCGGCCGAAATAAATTGAGTCACCACCAACCGGCGGCGACGGGGAGGCAGAAGGTATCAATCCGCGATTGGATCGCAACAGGATTTTTGGAAATTTTGTGTATCCAAGGACCAGGATGGTTTGGTTTCGGCATCGGCGGGGTCTGGCTGCCGGTGATATCGGCTCAAACATTCGCCCAGAACTGCGACCATGGCAGCATTATCGGTGCACAGGGACGGGTCGGCGATCCGCAACGCCAGTCCATGACGTGCACATCGCTTGGCCAATTCCCGGCGCAGACCGGAGTTGCAAGTCACTCCCCCACTCGCGGTAAGGACCTTCACCCCAAGGCGTTTGGCGGCGCGAACAGCCTTGACAGCAAGCACTTCGACAATTGCAGCTTGAATGGAAGCGCATAGGTTGCGAAGAGCCACCGGGTCGTCAGCAATACCTGGACGTTTTTCCAACCAAGAACGGACACTGGTTTTCAAACCGCTAAAGCTGAAGTCGTCGTCCGGGTCCGTCATGCGAGGCCTCGGAAACTGATAGGCATTGGCATCACCCTGGCTGGCGAGCCGATCCAGGATGGGTCCGCCGGGATAGGGAAGTCCGAGCAGTTTTGCCGTCTTGTCAAAACATTCGCCGGCGGCGTCATCCAACGTACCGCCCAAGACTTCA
>CAILNN010000310.1 GCA_903835555.1 uncultured Verrucomicrobiota bacterium | reverse complement strand
GTTGGTCCTCGAAATGCGCGACGGAATCCGGTGGGAAAGTCTTCCGTTGGCGAAGCACATGACCCGGATACCCCAAATTCACCAACTTCTGGTAGGCTTCAGCAAAGTAGGGATTGGGCGTCAGGGCTGCGGCCGTCTTGATAAACGACAAGAGTTCGAGGCACTGAAGGCCGCGATCAAAATGACCTTCATCGGTCTTGAAGTATTCCGGGTCCCATCGTCCCCAGCGGGTTGGTTTTACGTCGAGATCGATCAACTGCCATCCATGCTCGATCAGGTGGGACGCGATGGAGAGAAGGTGTTCCTTGGCCTGGCGACCTTCAGCTCCCTGAGCTGCCAGCTCCCGGAAACGGGTGATGGAATAAAAATGGGAGCAAAGCTCATCGCTGGAGGTATCGCCCTTCCATTCAAATTGCCCACCTGAGACGGGATTCCACTCCGCCGGGTAGCCCCCAGACCCGCCGGTCGCTTTATGGCCACGTTCTCCGTTCACCCACATGCCACGAGCGACAAATCCCGGGATGCCGGTCATTGTCCGAAGCCAACGCAATGCATGAAAGGTATTGGTGGCCAATGCATGGGCTTCGGGCTCGTGAGTCACGGCAAACCGATACGATTCAGCGACCAAATAATCTCCCGAATATCCCCCGTCATTATCGCCAGACTCCCGAACATACTCATGCAGGGTATCGTCCCATTCCAGCTTTTGGATGAGCCCAAGCCGATTGTGTCCCCATTCAACAATCTCGCGTTCGTAGTAGGCGGCTTTTTTGGCGAGGGTGTAGGGTTCGTATTGAATCACACCGAGTCCGCCGTCGGTGGCGAAATAGATGGTTTTACCGGATACCGCGATTCCATTCACCTGTTCGCCTGGAAGCCATCGTTTGCCACTGAAGTACTGAAACGTCGCACCCGTTTGGCGAATTACTCCTCGGGAGGTTCCGATCCAGAGGTCTCCGTGCTCGCCCGGGCAGAGGCAATGGACATCCTCAAACGGTAGTCCCTGTTCGCCGCGAACCGTGGTCAACGACATGCCCCGGACTACTCCCAATCCTCGATCGGTCGCCAGAACGAGTCGCGGTCCAATGCTGGCGATATCCCGAATCTGACGCGATGGAAGGGCTCCCCAGTCCCAACATTCGTCGGTGGGAAAACCGTACTCATCCCGTCCGCCAAACGATGTTCCATTGAGTGTCGTGAGCCGATCAGCGCCTTGAACAAACAGTAAGTCCTGATGGCTCACCAGATGGGACACGGGAAATGAGTTGGTCAGCCAGTCAATTTCGTCCCATCGTTTTCCGGTCATTTGTCCGACCCGCTGGCCTTGAGCGACCGCAATGCCACCGGCATGGCGGGACATAGCCGTGACGGGTTGCTCCGAGACGGTCTTCCATGACCCATTCCAACACAATAGCCCTGCAGAGGTGGAGACCCAAAGCTCCTGGTTGACTACAAGCAATTGCCTTACCAACGCGTTTGTCGGCGTGATCTCCGTCCAGTTTGTTCCTTCTAATTGAAACAACCCCCGTTCGGATCCCGCATAGATATTGGTTCCAAGAACGGCGATACTGGTCAGGGGAAAAGCGCTGGGCACCTGGCTACCTACCTCTTGGTCGTAGACGTCATCGGCCATGGGGTGAAGGGCCATTGAGGGAAATACAGCAGCCATTCCCGTCTGCGACGCGAGCAGGGTGAGCAGGAACGACCAAGTGAAGCGAAATAGAAACATAACCTTTATCACCTTTTATGCCACAATTTTGAGGTTGCGGTAAATATGAATCTTGCTGGCACCCCCGCCGGGTTGCATCTGCTTGGATTGGATAATCCGGAGGTTTCGCAACGCTCAACCACCGGCTGCTATGGGGACAAGCGGCGAGACGCCGCTTTGACTTTGCCTCACCCCCGCTCTAAATTGAACACGGTGATCTCCGGACGGGCTGCAAATCTCAGGCGGGCGAGATAGCCTAAACCCCGGTTGATGTACAAGCGACGGCCTTCGGCGATCAGATATTCCCCCGCCACGTAGTCGGTGTTCTGGACAGGCAAAACCAGCGACGTGATCCAAGGCAGGCGACACTGCCCTCCGTGGGTGTGTCCCGAGAGGGTCCAGCAAGGGTTGGCTCCCCAAATTGGGAGGTCGACAACGTCGGGATTGTGGCAGAGGACAATGTCGGGACGGTTCACGGCCAGGCATTGACGAGTGTAATCAACGTCAAATTTCGTCCCCCACAGGTCGTCGATACCCTGGATGGTCAGGCCAGGCAGGTGAATTGCATCATCGCGGAGCATGCGGATGCCGAGGTTTTCCAACATTCGCGAGAGACGATCTGCCAACGCTCCTTCCTGGTATTTTCGCCCAAACTCATGGTTTCCAACCACCCCGAACGTGCCTAGTCTTCCAAGCGGTACTTCTTTATAGGTTTTCTCGAGCCGGGCGTTCGACAAATTCCAACCACGGGTGACAAAATCGCCGGTGTAAACAACCAAGTCGGGTTTCAAATCCGACACGAACCGAAAACTACGGAGGAGATAGTCGTCGTCGACAAATGGGCCGGCGTGCAAGTCGCTCAATTGAACCAGTGTCTTACCGACCCAATCCATCCGAAGTCCAGGAATCGGGAGCGGACGCTTTACGACTTCGACCCAAGTCGGCTCGATTCGCCACGAATAGACGCCACCCGCGATGGACATCCCCATCGCGGTCTTGAGCCAACGCCGACGGTTACCAGACCAGACCACTGGACATTGGATGCCACTGGCGATTGAAAGTTCAAGGGAAGATTGTAACCATTTCCTAAATCAACAGTCATTCAGACAAACGGTATACCGATGCAAACCAATCGAATTCTCACGACGACCTGCTTAGCGTTGTCACTCTCGCGACTTCCCGTGAAGGCTGAAAACTGGCCGGCTTGGCGTGGGGCGAATCAAACCGGGGTTTCCCTGGAGAAAAACCTGCCGCTGACCTTTGATGGAACGAATAACGTTCGCTGGCATATCTCTTTGCCGGGGCCAGGAAATTCTTCTCCGATTGTTTGGGGCGATCGGGTTTTCGTCAGTCAATTCGTCCCGGAGGAGAAACAGCGGGCTTTGCTATGCTTCGACCGGACCAACGGGAAAAAGCTTTGGCAAGTGGGGACCGTCTATACCGAATCGGAGCAGACCCAGGAGAACAACCCGTATTGCGCCGGTACACCGGCTACGGACGGCAAATTGGTCTACGTCTGCTACGGTTCGGCTGGGGTTTATGCCTATGACTTTACCGGCAAAGAAGTCTGGCATCGGGACTTGGGCAAGATCAGCCACATGTTTGGCAACGCCGTTTGCCCCGTGCTCCATGGGGACCTTTGCTTCCTCAATTTCGGACCCGACTCCAAAGCGCGTCTAGTGGCTCTCGACACGGCCACGGGCAAGACTGTTTGGGAAGCTGAACCGCCCAAAATCGACCCCAGCGAGGAACCGCAAATGCGCGGTCCCGGAGGTCCGGGTGGACCTCCACCTGGAGGTTTTGGTGGACCTCAACCGGAAGGCGGACCCTCCGATGCTCCGCCCATCCGCCGTCCGCAGGGACCTGGCGGACCACCTCCTGGCAGTGCCGATTTGGCGGGCGGTCCCGTGAATAACGGTGGACCCGGTGGACCAGGAGGTCCGGGAGGTCCGGGAGGATTTCGTCCGCCCGGAGGTCGGGGCATGGGACGTCCCGGTGGGGCATCGTGGAGCACGCCCGTAATCGTTACGGTCCAGGGGCATGACGAATTGGTGGTCAACTTTCCAAGCCGTCTCGTTGCTTTCGATCCAGCGACTGGACACCAACTGTGGACGAGCAAAGGCGTAGGCGGCACGGTCTATTCAACTCCGGCGGTGGGCGAAGGCATCTTGGTGGGCAGCAGTGGCGGGCCGGGTGGGGGCAGTGCGGTTGCGGTCAAACCAGGTGGAACGGGCGATGTTTCTGAAAGCCAAAAAGTCTGGCATCTGGACAGGGTAAAGAGCGCCATCGGATCCGGTGTGATTTATCAGGGGCACCTCTTCACGATCAGTCAGGATGGAATCGCTTCCTGTCTGGATACAAAGACCGGAAGCACGGTTTGGGAAGAGCGACTAAAAGGGAGCACCTCGCGCAGTAGTTCCTGGTCGTCCATTCTGCTGGCCGAGGGCAGGCTTTATATTCCCAATCAAGCAGGCGACGTATTTGTCGTTGAAGCGAGTCCAACGTTTCACCTTTTGGCGACCAACGCGGTTGGCGAACCGACCAATGCATCGCTGGCGGCTTCCGATGGCGATATTTTCCTTCGGACCAATCAAGGATTGTGGTGCTTTGCGTCGGCAAGGGCGCAGTAGACGATTCGGCGGCTTCCCGGCTAGACTGCCGCCATGTCGTCATGGATGCGCATGGTGCTCTGGCTTGGAGTGGCAGCTAGCGGAGCGTGGGCCTATTTCATTTTGAGTGTCAGCCGGGGTGCGCCGGTCAATTCGGCGTATGTGGTCATCGCGGCCCTTTGCACGTATGCCATCGGCTATCGGTTTTATGCCAAATGGCTGGCGGCATCGGTTCTGACGCTCAACGACCGACGCGCTACTCCGTGTGAAGTCCATGAGGACGGGCAAGACTTCGTCAAGACAAACAAGTGGATTGTCTTTGGGCACCACTTCGCAGCCATTTCCGGGCCGGGTCCTTTGGTCGGTCCTGTATTAGCGGCCCAATTTGGATATCTGCCGGGCCTGCTGTGGATACTCATTGGTGTAACCTTGGGCGGAGCCGTCCAGGATTTTGTGATCTTGACGGCTTCCATGCGGCGGCGGGGGAAATCACTGGGGCAGATGGTTCGGGAGGAATTAAATGGATGGACCGGCATGGTCTGCCTCGCGGCCATCCTGGCGATCCTGATCATTCTATTGGCGGTCCTCGCCTTGATCATCGTCACCACACTGGCGGAGAGCCCATGGGGCGTTTTCACGGTTGGGGCAACGATACCGGTTGCCTTGGCGATGGGCGGCTACTTACGATGGATTCGACCGGGAAAGACGCTGGAGGCTTCCGTAGCCGGGGTCGTCCTGTTACTCGCGGCGGTGTTGGGCGGGCGTTGGGTGCACCAGACACCCGAACTGGCGCGATGGTTCACACTGCCGGGGATGCCGCTGGCGTGGCTATTGATCGGTTACGGATTGGCGGCCTCGGTCCTTCCGGTTTGGCTGTTGCTCGCCCCGCGCGATTACCTGAGCACCTTTATGAAGCTGGGAACAATCCTGGCGCTCGCGGGAGGGGTTCTACTGGTGCTGCCCGATTTGAGAATGCCGGCATTGACAGCGTTCGTGGATGGGAGTGGACCGGTGGTCCCGGGGCGGCTATTTCCGTTTTGCTTTATTACGATCGCCTGTGGAGCAATCAGTGGCTTCCACTCCTTGGTTGCCAGCGGCATCACTCCCAAGATTATCCCCAGAGAGAGTCACGCGCGGGTGGTTGGCTATGGGGCAATGTGTCTGGAATCATTGGTCGCCGTCATGGCTCTCATTGCGGCCTGTTGTTTAGAGCCGGGCGTCTATCTGGCGATGAACATCAAGGGAGCGGGAGCCGATTCCGCGGCGATCGCTCTTGATACAGTGGCCAAGGTCAAAGCATCCGGCTATTTCGTCACACCGGAGACCATGAGTGCCCTGGCGGCTTCAGTGGGCGAGCCGTCGCTCTACGGCAAAACCGGCGGGGCTGCGACTTTGGCGGTTGGCATGGCCAATCTGTTCAGCCAAGTCACTCACGGGCGGTGGCTGGACCTCTGGTACCACTTCGCCATCATGTTTGAAGCCCTGTTTATCCTGACCACCCTGGATGCTGGAACTCGGGTTGGGCGCTACCTCCTTCAGGATTTCCTCGGCCATTTGTGGAAGCCGATGGGGAATATTCGATCATTCTGGGCGGGCTGGACTGCGAGCCTATTGATCGTCGCCGGGTGGGGGGGAATCTTGATCACGGGATTGCTCAATCCCGACGGTGGGACCAAGGCGCTGTGGCCCATCTTCGGCATCGCCAATCAATTGCTGGCCGCCATCGCCCTGTGTCTTGCGGTCACCATTTTATTGAAGCAGGGATTGAAAAACCGGCGGGAAGGAAATTCGGGACACGGACCGGCGGTCGCGTGGGTGGCGGGATTGCCGCTCGCCGCCCTTCTGGTCATTACCTTTACCGCTGGGTCGCAAAAAATGTTTCATCCCTCTCCGAGGATTGGATTTTCCGCTCTGGCACTTGCACAAACAGCGAAAATTGCCGATTTGGAAAAATCGGTGGCTGCCCTTGCGAGTGGGCCCGTGCCTCCGGCCATCGCTAAAGCATTAGCCACGGCGCATACCATCCGGTGGAACGCCCAGTTTGATTGGGCCATCACGGCCCTCTTTCTTGGATTTGCCGCGCTCCTCACCGTGCTATCGATGGTCGAGTGGGGCCGGCTCCTGTGGGGAAAGAAATTATCCGAACTCCGGGAGGAGATTCCCGTTTGGCTGGCGGAAGGATCGGAACGCCCCAAGTCGACTGGTTCGGCACTGGGCGTTGCGGCCATTGTGTGGGCTCTGGTGCGACACTGGTCCGGGGCATCCGAAGTGGAACGAGCTCAGGTCCGTGTCGCGGAGTGTGGTGAACGCGGAGGTGCGCCGCGACTGCTGATAGACCTCCCGGAAGTGCGGTCTTCGGTGAAACGGCGACAGGCAATTGAAGCCTATCGACAGGCTGCGGAAAGTCGGGTCGGAGGGGGTACACCATGTTGTTAGTTGAAAGTATCCCGCCCGTGGCGCTCGGGGTCAGGCGACTGATAAGTTGCGGAGGGAGCGTCCTTCGGACCGCCTCCGGCTCGACGGAGTTTCGCCCTACCGATATTGCTTTGCATCAACGAGTTACGTGCACGTTGTGTGGGTCGTTGGAAAGACTGTTATTTGGAGGATGAAACTGGGGCTTTACGGCGGATCGTTTGATCCGGTCCACTGTGGGCATTTGTTGGTTGCCCAGGCGGCGGTGGAGGAATTGACGTTGGACCGACTGCTCTTTATCCCGGCGGCTCTTTCGCCCTTCAAGACCGATCAGGCTCCCACACCACCGGCCCGGCGTTTGCGAATGTTACGGATCGCGCTCGCGGGACATCCGGAGTTTGAGGTGGAAACAATTGAATTAGACCGGGGCGGGGTTAGCTATTCGATCGATACGGTCGAGCGACTTACGCAGCGATATCCAGGGGCGGAACTCCATTGGCTCATCGGAGCGGATCATGTGGCCACCCTGCCCTTGTGGCGGGATGCCGAAAAACTGGCAGGCTTGGTCGAATTCGTAGTCATTCCGCGTCCTGGAACTGAACCGGCAACGGCTCCGAAACCGTTCCGATTGCACTGGCTCCGCGGCTGGCCTTTGGCGGTTTCGTCGTCTGAAATCCGGGAACGGGCCTCGGCGGGCAAGAGCATTCGCGGCTTGGTCCCGGATATGGTTGCCGAGATCATCCGAGGCGAACGAGTTTATACGAGTCGCGGTTGAAATTGAATTCCCACTCCCGAAACGCCTCTGTTACTCTTTCCGGGTATTACTCTCACTCAATATTGAGCTATGCCCAATCCGTGGACAGGAAAAGGAAACCCCTACACCCGCAAAGAAGTCGTTGAGCGCCTGCATGAGACGCTGCGTCGTGGCGAACCGATTATTGCAGCTGGTGCCGGGACGGGAATCAGCGCCAAATTTATCGAAAAGGGCGGAGCTGACCTGATCATCATTTACAACTCCGGGCGATTTCGCATGAGCGGACATGGTTCAACGTGCGGATTGATGGCCTACGGTGATGCCAATGCGGTGGCGATGGAGATCGGTGAGTATGAAGTGCTGCCAGTGGTTGAGGAGATACCGGTGATTTGCGGAGTGCATGCGACGGATCCGCGTCGGCGGATGTGGCATTGGCTCGGGCAGGTCAAAGCGATGGGCTTCAGCGGTGTCAACAATTTCCCGACCCACTGTATTGTCGACGGACATTTCCGCCAGGTTCTGGAGGAGACGGGGATGAGTGTGAAAAAGGAGTTTGAGATGGTGGCCTTGGCCCACAAAATGGACCTATTCAGCATCGTCTATGTCTCCAGTCCAGATGAGGCGAAGGCGATGGCCGAAGCGGGTGCCGATGCCATTATCGCCCATGTGGGGACTACGATAGGCGGTAGCATCGGGGTGACCCAGGCGGTGGTCGGTATGGACGATGCCATTGAGCGCACCCGGGCAATCATCCGGGCGGCAAATGAGGTGCGAAAAGGAATCTTCTACCTCAGTCATGGTGGGCCGATCGGATTCCCCAAAGATGCAGCCTATGTCAATCAACATACTGGGTGCGTTGGATTCGTTGGGGCGTCCAGTCTCGAACGTATGGGGGTCGAGCAGTCGCTGATCGATATCACCCGTCAGTTCAAGGGGATTCCCACGCCTGCGGCAGCGGAATTTCTGCGAGAAAACACGCCCTAGCCATTCGCTGCGGCCTGCCATGAATGACTCTTCCCTCCCGCTGGAATTGCGACGGTTTGTCACTGCGGCTGACAAGGTGGATTTCCAATCTCCGTGGACGATTGAAGAATGGCTGAGTCGATCGGATGTGGTGCCCAATCGACAATTGTTGTTGGTTCGGGCCAATATGGAGCCTGGTCACAGCCATCCATTTCACACCCACCCGACCCGCGAAGAGATCATCTACATTGTTTCGGGGCGGGCGGAGCAGTGGTGTGGCCAGCGTCATCGGATTCTCGGTCCGGGAGAAATGGTACTGATACCTCAAGGCGAAGTGCATGGGACCTACAACCCGTTTCGGGAACGATTGGTTTTCCTAGCCATCTTGTCGCCCTCCCAAGCGCCGGAGCCAGGTATCGTCGATGTATCGACCCAGGAACCATGGGTATCCATCCGACTCGGTTTCCCGACCTGCCAATAGGTTGCGAATCAGGCGTCTTTTCAAGAAGCCTCCAAGTTGGCTTCATTTCGGTAGAGACAAACTGACCTCGAACAGCGTACCCTCACGTTACTCAGCAGTCAGTTGGCGGCCTCCCAAGGTTCGGCCTCGTCTCTACCACACATGAAAGCAAGTGCAGTGTCCAAACGTTCCGGCATCCTGGCCGGCGGCAACTGGATCATCGATCAGGTCAAGATTGTCGATACCTACCCAGCTCAGGAGACCCTGGCAAACATCAAATCCCAGCACCAAGGAACGGGCGGTTCTCCGTACAACATCCTGGTTGACCTGGCCAAATTGGGGGTGGATTTCCCGTTGTCTGGAGCTGGTTTGGTGGGCAAGGACGAGCTTGGGGAAAAGATCATATCGGACTGCGAGTCCCTGAATATTGAAACCAGGCAACTGAAACTGACAGCTGAAGCTCCGACCAGTTATACGGACGTCTT
>CAILNN010000309.1 GCA_903835555.1 uncultured Verrucomicrobiota bacterium | reverse complement strand
TTGTATGACTACAAAACGGTGGAGGCCTGCGTTTTGGATAATCTGGGCAGCTTGCTTGTCGAAGAGAAGGAAGCTGACGCCCGTGTCAGCGCCCATCGAGAACAGGTCGCAGAGCTGTCGCGCCAGATCGAGGTTAAGGGGAAGCAACTCGAAAATCTTGTCGATGTTCTAGCGGACGGCAGCAAAGCTGTTGCAGCCCGCATTGTAGCTTTAGAAGAGGAAATCGAGAGCCTTAAGGGAGCCGTTGAGGAAGCGCAGGCCAATGCCGATGCGCAGGAAGCTGAGCCAACCAGAAACCGTCATCTTGAGATCGTTGAGGCCCTTAGAATGGAGATCAATGATCCTGACCCAGACAAACGGTTCTTTGCGCGAAGCAAGGTGAACGTCTCACTAAAGCGCATTCTTGATAAGATTTATCTCGTCGAAGACGGCAGCTTCCTTGTTTTTGGATATGATAGAGACATTTGGTTCATGTTCGAAAAAGATGGAACGGACAGGTGGAAGGCGCTTAGGCATGAATCTCTTCAACGTTCGAAGCTGCCCGAAGGAACAGAGACAAGTCGCTTTGAAGGAATAGACTTATCGATACCTCGACGTTGGTGAGCCATTGGATTTGCATTGGTCAGCATAAATAGCTGTATGCGCTTCTATGAATTCGCCACCATCAAAGCCACCAAGCCCTTGAGCCCTGCCGAGGCCCGCGTTGCCACGCTCAAGCGCAATGTCGAACAGGGCAAGGCTGCGCTGAAGCGGGAAAAAGACATGCAGCGAATGCAGAAAGATCGCGAGGCACAGCGCAAGGCCCAGCAACGCCGCGCAGCATGACCATTGCAGCTATGCCTGTCTCGCCAAGCGAACAGCCTGCGATAAACCCCGCATTTTCTATGCCAAAACCTGCTGATTTCCGCTGATCCAGCATCTCATTGGCACACCAATTATCTTGATTGTCTCAATGAAAATGGCCTCAAAGGCCCGATTTTCAGCCATTTCCGGTAGGAAGGCCATTGGCCCTGACACTACGCTCCTTGAGTCAACAACAAGGAGCCAAGTATATGAAGAGCCTAGAAAAATTTACTTTCAAGACGTTGGCCAAGCCTGCACAGGTCGATCCCATTGTGCGGCGACGTGAGAAGATCATTGCCGCCATTGAAGTGCAGAAGCTGGTGCTGGCAGCGGCCTTGAAGGGCGAAACTTTTGCCGTGAAAGCCAAGGTCGAAGGCAAGGCCGACAAGGCAGTACGAGCGTGGTTCGTTGCACAAGACGGTGGCCACTATGTGCAGTGCCGGTATGGCGCTCGGCCTTTGCTGCTCAACGCAACCAACAACGCCGCGTTCGTCAACAAGCTGGAGGAAGTTGCAGCGGTGCTCACGGCCTTTGCAGCTGCCGCTAAGGCTGGCGAACTGGACAAGGCAATCGCTGCCGTTGCTGAAAAGAAGACGGCATGACGTACATAGATCAATTCCGAGCCTGGGTGCGCCTCTCACCCACTGGAAGCTGCACCGTGGTCATCGACGCCTACAGCGAAGAACGGGCAAGGCAGTGCATCGAAGATGAGTTTGGCCAAGGCTGCATCATTTTCATGGCACGGCGAAAGCCGGAGTTCGTTGAAGCCGAACGCCGACGCGAGCGGGAACTCGAACAGGAACAGGCGGCGAAGTCATGAGGCAATACCGGCTTTGGGTTCGCCTGCCCAACGGCACCACCACTCATACCATTGTCACCGCCGACAATGACCTTGCAGCTAAACAGCTTGGCGAGGCGCAGTTCGGTAAGGGTATGGTGCTGAATTACACGCGGGTCAGCTCATGACGGCGGCAAAGATACCAGCGCTCAATGATGCAGCCCGCACATCGTTCATCGGTTGCCGGGTGGTCATCACAGAAGGCATTTCGGACATGGACGACCTCGATGGCCTCTATGCCAAGGTCCGCCTATTTGACGAATTCACAGAACGCAACGATCCCTACGGCGAGCACGACTTCGGTGCCGTCGAGCACGAAGGCCAGACCGTGTTTTGGAAGTTCGACTTGTATGAAGACCCCGATGTCAAGAGTGCAAATGATCCCACCGCTATCACTCGCGTGATAACAATCATGCTGCCAAGCGACTATTGATCCGGTTTAAAAAATTGGGTTTGCACGCGAATTTAATTCGTCCACCTGATTCTTGATCGTATTGACGCGACCTTCTCGCATCGACTTGTATCCGGTTGAGGGCTTCCCCTCCGACCAAAATCGCTATTCACGGGTATCTCGATCAGGTGGCGTGGGCGGCGACCACACTACTACTGGGCACAAGCGGCCATCTATCTTCCCGGTCGCCATCCCGGCCTGCCGTCAGACGGCAAGCTGGAAAATCAAATCTCACTCCGGCTTCAGCGTTGCACCTGCAGGAATTACCCCGAACTCAACATAGCGCCAAAGCGCGATCGCGAGCTTGCGGGCCAGCGCGACGATTCCAACCTTTCGTCCGCGCATGCCGGCTTTCCCAAACCGCTGGTGCCACCATTGTGAGAGTTCGCTTTGTGGCTGGTATCGTAGCCAGAACCAGGCGAGCTCAACGAGCGTACATCTCGCCAACTTGGTGCCAGCCTTGTTGATCCCTCGGTCGCGCGACGTCTCGCCGCTTGAATACGGACTCGGGGCCAGCCCGATGAACGATGCCAAGTGCCGCCGACTGCCAAAGGTTCGATGATATATCTCGGCCACCAGCACAGTCGCAGAGATCTCACCGACCCCGCCCATCTTGGATAGCCGAGAAACTTTGTCGGCATGCGGAAAGGTTGCTTCACTGCGGATCGCTTCTGCTCTTTCCTTGTCTACTGCCGCAATTTGTTCGGCGAGTAGCTTCCAGTGTTGCACCATTCGCTCGATGTCGCGCCGGATAAACTTCGGCAGCTCAAGCCCTTCTGCAGTTTTGAGCGACGTCAGTACGGACGACAGTCGTTTGCCGATTCCCTTTACGTCCACATAGATGCCGTGAAGCGCCAAGAGGCCCTTTATCCGGGAAACCACGCGACCGCGCTGCTGTATCAGATACTTGCGCTCGCGGCCGATCCGCTTGGCATCTTCCTCTTCGACGCTCTGGATGCGTACCGAGCTCGCCACGCTGCGATCTCCTCCTAGCCAGCATCGGAGAGTTCGGCACATCCCTGTTGCGTCGAGCCTGTCCGTCTTCGCGACACGACCACGCCGCGGACGCAGAAAGCTCGCTGGGTCGAAGACGATGACATTGAAATCTCGGGCGACAAGCGACCGCGAAATCCAGAATCCATCGTAGCCGGCTTCGTGACAAACAACCATCTGGAGCGGCCGCGCGAGGCGGACTTCGGTTGCGTGCAGAAGCCGTCTGAGCAGCTTCTCCAAACCGGCAATGTCCCTGGCGGGCAAATTGTGAACGCTCGCCTTGTCGTCGCCCGGCGCCTGAAAGGCACAGACCCATGTTGACTTACTCAGCTCCAGCGAAACGCAGCAAACATCCTGAACATTGTACATCGCCGACATGTGAAGTTCCTCCTTCGAGCCGTGAGGTCGTGGAAGGTGGCACAAACTCGTGCCCACCGGCACATAGGATCTACTACGACGTGGACCTGCTCATCCATTCGCCCGACCCCAGCGATCCTGCTGTGACATGCAGGGTGCTGACGATCATGCTGGCCGAGGAATATTGATCACATCAAGTGTTCCGTGTCAGCCATGCTGCGGCCATCTTTGAGTACCGCAAACTGAGCCGTTGCACGAATGTAGGACCGGCAGCATCCGGGTATCGCCTCCGGCCAGCCATGCCATCAAGCTCCTGCTGTGACCTAACGTCGAAATTCACGCTCCGAGCGCCGAACCATACAGTGCAGAGGTTCTTGTTGGTGCCGGTGCCGATGGTGGGCACGAAAATCCAACCTTGGTCGTCACGCTCTAAGGCAACGAACTCATCGTCGGGACATATGAGGCGAACCTGACTGATGATTTCATCAAGCTGGGCGACAACGGCAGGGTTAGTCACCCCTTGGCATTGAGCCAACAGCGCACCGGTGCATTCAGACCCGTTGAAATACCTAAGCGCCATGTGCGTCTCCCCTCAGCTTCAGAGCTATCGCAAATGGCCTAAACCGGAAAGAGGCAGTCTGCACAGCGCATAGGGGGTGGCGTTAGAGCAAAACGGCCATGGCCACGGTTCTCCGTGTAGATTCCGAGGGAAGCCGCCCCCCAATTCCGAAATAATGTCGCCCCCCTGTTCCGAGAAATAGTCGCCCCCGGATTCCGAAATGATGTCGCCCCCTTGTGGGGGATATCGAACGGGGTCCGGCGGTGGGGTTAGGATC
>CAILNN010000308.1 GCA_903835555.1 uncultured Verrucomicrobiota bacterium | reverse complement strand
ATGGCACCCCGGTATTACACGGAGTTCGGTTTCATTCTCCAATTGCCGGTCGTTCGTGAGTTTCTGGCGTGGAATTGCGCGTTGTTATTGCGGGCGAGGGCGTAGGGGAAATCTTTTGAGTAGGACAGCAGATGTCCGGGGTGGTCATTCACAGTTGCGCCATGAAAACAACGGATTCATTGGCTTCATTGAAACTACGCGGGCGGGTTTCCTGCGCCCCGCAACTCAGCTTGGATTTACCCTTGCCGCAGACGCGCCCGACGCGGGCTCCTCAAAGGTGTTCCCAGGAACGGGCTGAATGGTGGTTTCAAATGATGCGTCGGGTGGTGGAAGAGGAGTTGGATTATCCGCTGCCGATTGATCTCATTTAGGGGGTATGCGATTGACAGAATTGCCCGGGAATTACGCAAGCATGAAGCGCGAAGTTCCCGAACTGGAGCAGTTGTGGTTCTTCGGCTACTATACCCGAAACAGGTATGCAACTTCGCCAAAAATGGATTGTCATCACGGGAGCATCCTCCGGGTTTGGAGCCGCCGCCGCCAAAGCCTTCGGGGCATTGGGCTGTCACGTCATCTTGGGTGCGCGTCGGGTTGACCGACTCGAGTCCGTCGCTGCGGAAGCGACTTCTGCCGGGGCTGCTTCGGCTCAATTCCACGATTTGGATGTCGCGTCGACCGCGAGCGTCGAAGCGTTTGCGGCGTGGCTTAAGTCGGTGACGACCGTTGTCGACGTCCTGATTAACAATGCTGGCGGGGCACATGGATTGGATGCGGTGGCCACCGGGAAGGATGCGGATTGGGAGGCCATGGTTCAGAGCAATTTTCTCGGGCTACTGCGTGTGACCCGGGCGCTTCTGCCGCTGATTCCAAAAGACGCCGGGGCCTACATCCTGAACTTGGGTTCCGTTGCCGGCCATGCCGCTTATGAAGGGGCGGCGGTTTATTGCGGGGTCAAGGCT
Source organism: uncultured Verrucomicrobiota bacterium (assembly GCA_903835555.1). Classification (GTDB taxonomy): domain Bacteria; phylum Verrucomicrobiota; class Verrucomicrobiia; order Limisphaerales; family UBA9464; genus CAILNN01. The sequence goes on along the minus strand of CAILNN010000308.1, from coordinate 21,961 downwards.
GCGGAACGTTCCATCACTCAATCATTGCGCCTGGAGCTTAACGGAACCGGCATACGCGTCGGCTCGCTGGATCCTGGACTGGCGGAAACCGAATTCGCCCTGGTCCGCTTCAAAGGTGACAGTTCGCGAGCATCCAATGTGTACGCCGGAATGACTCCCTTGAGCGCCGAAGACATCGCGGAAACGATGATTTGGATGGTGTCGCGTCCAGCTCATGTCTGTATCGACGAAGTGATCATCAAACCGACCGATCAGGCGGCCATTCATAAAGTCTACCGTCGAACCGTGTGAAACCTTGGGTCACGGTTTGGTTTGCTTTTGTTGGCTTGGGCTCTGTCTTGGCAAGGGGCAGCCTGAGCGTAGAACTGAAATCGTTCGGGGCCCAAGAAGGGCGAGGATTTCCGTCATCGCGCCTTTTATCGGGCCGTGACACTCGGTGGTACGGAGTGTCCGCCTCGGGGGGGCACTTTAAAGCCGGAGCGATTTATCGCATGACCGTTGATGGGGCTCGTTACACGCCGGTTTATTCGTTTGGTGGTAATCAATCCGATTCCGAGGCACCAATTCCAGTCTTGGTTCAGTCCACCAACGGGATTCTTTTCGGGATGACCAGCCGAGGGGGTGATTTAGGGGGCGGCATCTTGTTTAGCCTCAACTCGGATGGTAGCGGGTTCCAAGTCGTTCATTCGTTCCCTACTGAAACAGGCCCGTCCAACCGTAGTTTGTGGTTTGGTCTGGACGGCTGGCTCTACGGCACCCTACCCGACGCTCCTGTGGTCGGAAGCATTTATCGGATTCGGCCCGATGGGTCTGAATGGTCATTGCTGGTTGATTTCGCATCCAACGGAGGGGGCGAATGCACGCCGGGACCGTTGACCCAGGCGGCGGACGGTATGTTGTTTGGGTCGGCCTGGACACGGAATTCCCCTCGGCCGTGCGTTCTCTTTTCGATTCGTCCCGATGGAACGAATTATCGGATTGTATCGACCTTTTCAGCTGGACTGCCGATTATCTCACCGACGGACCCGGTTCCGCAGGTTTGGCTAACGCCTGGCGCGGACGGTTTTCTTTATGGGGCTCTTTCGCGCACGGCTGCGGCAGGGGATGAAGCGATCTTTAGAGTGCGGTTTGACGGCACTGGATTTCGCTTAATCCATTCGTTTTCTGGGGGTGTTCAGGACGGACAAAAGCCGGCAGGTGAATTGCTGCTGTTGCCGGGGGGAACTCTGACGGGCGTAACAACCAAAGGTGGAAGGGCCAATCTCGGGGTGGTTTTTCAGTGCCAAACGGATGGCTCGGCATACCAGATTGTTCACTCCTTCTCCGGTGGTTCTGACGGAGGAAGTCCACCATCCGGCATGACCTTTTCCAGCGACGGAACCTATTACGGGACAGCCGGAGATGGTGCGCTCTACCGCATTCGCCCGGACGGCAGCGGGTATGGAAACCTTTGGCCGGATGATCGACGACCGGAGGAGGGAAAACAACCGACAACTTCATTGACCACGCATACCAATGGCTTCCTCTATGGGACCACATCCGGTGGGGGAAATTGGGGAGTCGGAGCCATTTATCGCATCAAGTCAGATGGCAGTGGCTATCAGACAGTTTACTCGTTCCCGACGAATTCACTTCCTGCCCCGGACACGCTTCCGTTACTCATGGGTCCAAATGGGACCATCCTCGGGATATCGGGGACCAATTCGCTCCGTCCCTCCCCTGCCCTATTCTCGATTTCAGCCAGTGGTTCGGGATTTCAGGTGTTTCAAACAAATTTTTCGGCCAAGGCATGGGCTAAGGGAGCAGATGGCGGTCTTTATGGGATTCGCGGGGACCAGGTTTTTCAGGCTGCGAGTGACGGCTCGTCTTATCGGACGATCACGACATTGGTTGGATCGGATCGACTATTGGTGGCGTTGGGTGGTCGATTGGTCGTTTCCGCGCTAGGTCCAAATGGGAGGGATTCGATTCTTTGGTCGATTCAACTACCCGACGGGCAACTTGGGCTTGTGCATTCCTTTGGGGATGATTCGGGGGGAGGGACGGTGAGTGGTTTGATCGAAGGAGCGGATGGGTGGTTGTATGGCGTCACCAGTTCCGGCGGGACTTCAGGAGTCGGAGCTATTTTTCGAGTCTCGATCGATGGCACCCAATTCCTGCCCATTCATGATTTCACTCGCGATGAATTGGGGGACGGTCTTCCGACCGGGAATCCCACCCTGGGCACGGACGGATTTCTATACGGCATCGTGTCGGATGGAACAAATTCACGTGCATTTCGCGTTGGAGCCGGTGGCCAGCCGTTTGGATGGGTTCCCGGACTTGTATCGGGCACCAACGGGATTCAAGTAGTCTCGGATATGGTCACCGCAGCGGACGGCTCATCCGTGGGCGTGACCCGGGCCGGGGGGATTCTGGAGCAAGGAAGTCTCTTTCGCATCCTTCCTGATTTTGATTTGGCCCACATTCTATCGCTACCGGACCAACAGGTTACCAATGGCCAATCATATCTGATGGTGTTGTCTTCAAACCTTTTTCCCCGAATCGCCGGGCTGCCAATTCTGGAATTCCAAGTCTCGGGATTGCCTTCGGGAGTTCAGTTGGATTCGTTGCGAGGGCAATTGGTGGGGACTCCTACACAAGCGGGGTTGTTTAACGTTTTTGTCATTGCACGGACGGATGCGGGACCGGCTGCGATAGCATCAGTTTCCTTCCGGCTTCGGGTGGTAGATAACGGTGGGTGGACCATTCAGAGCATTACTCGGGGTACTGATGGTTCGATATGCCTGCACGGGGTGGGAGCAGTTGGGGCTACCTATGGGGTTGAAACCAGTGCCTTGCCTGCAGGATCGCCGTGGGTGACCGTGGGAGGGGTTACGGTCGGGGCCGATGGTGGGTGGCATTTTGTGGATTTGAGTAACGGAAGCGGGCAGGAGGAGTTTTATCGATTAGTGAGGCCGTGAATCGTGGCGGATGTATCGATGGTCTAACGACTAACGGACCAACCAATCGGCCGCAGGTTCACCGGCGGCGCATCTGCACGACCAAGGATTCGTAGCCGATTGGGCGTTCGTAACTTTCGGTTTGCTCGATGTGACGCTTCGATTGAAGGACGTTTATTTTACCGACGTGCTCAACGCATTTTTGTAGCAGGGTTCGGACCAGCAACCGGGCGTGGGGCGCACCCAGGCACAAATGGGCTCCGAATCCAAAGGAGAGGTGGGGATTGGGCTTGCGGTCGAGGCGCACTTCGCCGGGGCACTCAAATACGGTGGCGTCCATGTTGGCCGATGCCCAGCCGAGGGACACCCGTCCTCCTGCTCGTACTTCAACCCCGTGGACATCGGTATCGACCGGGCAGACCCGTCCGATATGGGTCAGCGGCATGAAGGCGCGGAAAAATTCCTCACTGGCATGGACAATCCGGGCGGGATCGGCGCGGAGGAACTCCAAGGCCTCCGGGTGTTGTCCCAAATAGGCAATTACGGAGGAAAGGGTGTAGATAACTGTATCGCGGCCACCGGCGAAGGCGAGATTGGCGAACCCCATCATTTCCTCGCGGGTCAGTGGGCGTCCGCGAAAGGTGGCCTGGGTTAAGGCAGAGAAGAAATCCGGTCCGGGGTGGGCCATGGCCCGGTCGAATTGTCCATGGAGATAGGATTCCAGTGCCTCGCCCTTTTTCTTACCGGAGGCACCATCTCGAAAGACGTGGGTTCCCCAACCGATCCAGGTCTGCGCCTCGGATTCGGGCATATTCAGCAGGTAGGTCAGGGCATACGACTGAATGGGCAGGGCGAAGCCGCGCACGATCTCGATGGAATCCTGGTCCAAAGCATGGTGAAGCCATTGATCGACCAGTGCCTCCACTTGGGCAATCACTGCGGGTTCCTTGGCCCGGCGAAAATAGACTTCGGCGATCTCCCGGTACTCGGTGTGCTCCGGCGGATTGGTCTCGATGGGCAGTTGGCGCATCGAGCGGACATCTTCTTCCGACGGAATTGGGACCCGAAACGGGGCATCGGAGCTGAAGGTCTTCCAGTCCTTGGCCGCCCGGCGTACGTCCTCGTGCCGAAGAATCATCGGGACGGTCTCTCCTTGAATTTGGCATGACAAGACGCCGGAAGCTTCACGGGCCTCGCGGAACGGATCGTCGATTTTGTTCATGGGTTTCAAGATCGGGGAATACGATACTTGCAGGTAATCGAGGGAACAATAGCCGAGGTATTGCTGGGATGGGGGCTGTCGCTACCTGTTTTATTCCATCGATTTTCCTTAAGCTCCATATTCACGGTTTTTTCTGGATTGAGAATGAATACAAACGAAGCCGTGTTGTTTAGCGGGTGTGGCAGGCTCGGTTGATTAGGGCGTGCTTTCCACGAGTGGCGGAAAAGCCAACCGGTAGCTGGTGCTTCGGCCTCCGGCAGATTCTCGGGCGAGGATATTGCGGTTCAATAGGTCGTCGATATCCCGCAGGGCGGTGTCCTGGGAACATTTCGTGAGGAGTGCCCATTGGGAGGACGTGAGTTTTCCGCAAAAGCCATCGAGCAGGCGATTGAGCATCTGGCGCTGGCGTTCGTTGAAAGGCCAGGTTCGATGGGCCTCCCAAAATCGTGCTTTATTGAGAACCCGTTCCAAGGTGGTCTCGGAGGCAATGATCGCCATCCTCAGTTCCCTGAGGAACCAACCGATCCACCCGGTGATTTCCGGCGTACCCTTCTGACAGGTTTCCAGTATGTCGTAGTAATCGGAGCGCTGTCTTTGTATTTGCGAAGACATGCTATAGAACCGCAGGGAACAACTTTCCGAGCGAGCCAGAGCGAGGTCGGCAATTGCCCTGGCGATTCGGCCATTCCCGTCATCAAAGGGATGAATGGTCACAAACCAAAAGTGGGCAATGGCTGCCTTTAGCACGGGATCGGTTCCTTCATGGGAGTTGAACCAAGCGAGGAATCGTTCCACTTCGAACCGCAGCCGATGATGCTCCGGTGCCTCGAAATGAATTCGTTCCCGGCCATATGGGCCGGAAACCACCTGCATGGGACCGCTGGCTTCAGTCCGCCATTTGCCCACCTGGATTCGCTGCATTCCGCTGCGTCCGGTGGGGAAAAGCGCAGCGTGCCAACCAAACAATCGTTCCTCAGTCAATGGTGCCTCATAGTGGTGGGTCGCATCGAAAAGAACGTCGACAATGCCATCGACATTTCGGTCTTTAACGATCAAGCCTCCGACATCAACCCCCATCTTTCGGACGATCGACGAGCGCACAAGATCGGCGTCCAATCGTTCTCCCTCAATCTCGCTGGTTTTGACCACGTCCTGGGTCATGGTCTGCAATGCGGCTTCAGTTCGCAGGGAAAGGCCAAGGGCTTCCATTCGCCCCAGCAGGCGGCCTTGAAGGTGCCGAACCTCCGATAATGCTCCGATCACGCGGCTATCGTCCCAATAGAATTTGGGCCAATCATCATGTTCATGGATGTACCGGATGGGCATGCGGGGGAAGGAGAATAGGGCGGTAAGACAGTGGCGGCAATATTCACCGCATTTTTTGCGGTGATTAGGGTTGGTATTCGCCGCATTCTTGGAATGGAGGGTTTTGAGTGGGCATGCGTAGGTCGGAGCTGCAAGAAGGTCCTCCTCTGGCGGATAGCAGTGGACGAAACAGGAAAGCGGCGAGACGCCGTTTCTTGGAGTTTGGCTATGCAAAAGGGTTAAAGCGGCGAGACGCCGCTTCTACTCTATTCGGGGCCTCCTTTGCGGGGCTCGTGGGATTGCCTTTTTGGCGACGAAGAAGGGGAAATAGACCCAGATTCCGGATTGACATTTGGTGGGCTTCCGTTGTCCTTGGACAAAAGAGAAATTCCCTTTGCCATGCTTACCCTATTGGGACCTAAATCGAGTACCAGCGGTTTCTGCGACGGCTTGTCGCGACGTGGATTTTTGCGGATTGGCAGCCTCGGTTTGGGCGGCATTGCCCTGCCCCAATTGCTACTCGCTGAGGCAGGGGCGGGAATCCAATCGAGTGGGGTCCGCCACAAAGCGGTGATCCTGATTTTTCTTCCGGGTGGCCCGAGCCATCAGGACATGTTCGACCTGAAGCGGGATGCTCCAGCGGAAATTCGCGGTGAGTTTAATCCGATCGCCACCAGCGTCCCGGGCATCCAAATTTGCGAGCACCTTCCCCGTATGGCGAAGGTGATGGACAAATGCACCATCATTCGATCGATGGTGGGGATGGAAGACCGCCATGAAGCGTTTCAAACGTACACGGGGCGGTTAAATCGCAACCAGCCTCCCGGAGGCTGGCCGGCCATGGGTTCGCTGCTGGCGAAGTTGCAAGGGTCTGGGGATCCGTCGATTCCGGCCTCGATTGGGCTTGCGCCCAAAATGGGACATCCGGAGTGGGCAGATAGTGGTCCTGCCGGTTATCTCGGGAGTGCCTATGGCCCATTTGAGATCAATAAAGGGGGTGGCAAGGACGACATGGTGCTCAATGGCATCACTCTGGACCGCTTGTCCGATCGGCGTTCGCTTCTTGCTTCGCTCGATAACTTCCGTCGAACGGTGGATACCAGTGGGCAGATGTCCGGTTTGGACGCCTATACGCAGCAGGCGTTTGGGATATTGACCTCCAGTCGGCTGGTGACAGCGCTGGACATCAAGAACGAAGACCCAAAGGTGGTGGAGCGCTACGGCAAGGGGGATGCGCGTAACCGTGACGACGGTGGTCCCAAGCTGATGGAACATTTTCTCATCGCCCGGCGTTTGGTGGAAGCGGGTGCTCGGTGCGTGACGCTGGCCTTTAGCCGCTGGGACCATCACGGGGACAACTTTGGCGCGTTGCGTCAGGACCTGCCGCTGCTCGATCAGGGGCTGAGTGCACTGATCACCGATCTTCATGAACGCGGACTGGACCGGGATGTCAGCGTGATGGTCGCCGGGGAATTTGGGCGGAGTCCTACGATCAACAAGGATGGCGGACGCGATCACTGGCCACGGGTTAGTTGCGCGTTGCTGGCGGGTGGCGGTCTCAAGCACGGACAAGTGATCGGTTCCACGGATCGATTGGGTGGTGAGGCCATATCGCGTCCAACCACTTTCGGAGAGGTCCATGCGACCTTGTATCACTCGCTGGGCCTGGACGTGAACAAGGTGACGGTTCCCGATCTGACCGGGCGCCCTCAATTCCTGGTTGATCCAGGCGTACAACCAATGAAGGAATTGATCGGTTAATTCGTCAGAGCGTTATTGGCTACCGCCGACTCGTTTTACGGACATGCTCACCATTCCCGGACCCTCCAGCCGTTTCTGCGACGGCCTTTCGCGCCGCAATTTTCTCCGCATCGGGGCTTTGGGCATGGGCGGATTGGCTCTTCCTGATCTCCTGCGAGCCGAGACTGCGTCGGGGCTTCGGTCGGGACACAAGGCGGTCATCATGATTTATTTGCCCGGAGGGCCGCCTCATCAGGACAGCTTTGACCTGAAGCCGGACGCACCGGCGGAAATTCGTGGGGAATTTAAAGCCATTTCGACATCCGTTCCCGGCTTTCAAATTTGCGAACATTTGCCCCGAATGGCCAAGGTGGCCCATCAATATTCGGTGATTCGGTCGATTAGCGATGCGGTGGATGATCACTCGGACTTCATGTGCCAGACTGGCCGCCGAAAAAACAGCCAGCCCCCTGGGGGCTGGCCGACCTTTGGAGCCTGTGTTTCGCGTGTTTTGGGACCGGCTGATGCAGCGGTCCCGGCATTTGTTGGATTGGAGCCGCGCATGCAGCATCGTCCCTACAATGCGGCGACAGCCGGGTTTGCCGGGGTTTCGCACGATGCATTTCGTCCGGCTGCCGATGCCAAGTCCGACATGGTCTTGAACGGCATCACAACCGAGCGTCTGGCCGATCGCCGAGCGTTGTTGGCCTCCTTTGATCGGTTTCGTCGGGAAGTTGATGGAAGCGGTTTGATGGCTGGTCTCGATAGCTTCAACCAGCAGGCCTTTGGGATGTTGACCTCCAGCCGGTTGTTGGAGGCTCTCAATGTGGAGAAAGAGTCTGCGGCTTTGCGAGAGCGCTATGGCAAAGGGGACGCGAAAGTGCATGGGGACGCCGCGCCGATGCTCAACGAGCAGTTTTTGATCGCCCGCAGGCTGGTGGAGGCCGGTGCGCGTTTTGTCACTGTTGCCTACGGATTCTGGGATTATCACGGCAACAATTTTGGCAATGCCCGCAATGATCTGCCGATGTTGGACCAGGCGCTGAGTGCGTTGATTGAAGACCTTCATGATCGCGGATTGGATCGGGATGTCAGCGTGGTGACCTGGGGCGAGTTTGGCCGTTCGCCGACGATCAACAAAGACGGGGGACGCGACCACTGGCCGAGGGCCAATTGCGCCGTCCTCGCCGGTGGGGGAATGAAGGTGGGTCAGATAATTGGAGCTACCGACCGACTGGGAGGCGAGCCGACGGAGCGTCCGGTGCAGTTTGGCGAGGTCTTTGCCACGTTGTACAAAAACCTGGGCATTGATGTGAATCAAGTGACCATCCCGGATTTGACTGGTCGCCCGCAATTCCTCGTTCCAGATGGGTGCCAGCCAATGAAGGAGCTCGTGGGATGAAACTGCATTTGCCCCATCATGGAATTTACGCACGCGGATGGCGTCGGGGCTTGGGGATTTTGAGTCTGGTTCTAAGCCCGCTTCTGTGGAGTCCACTGATGGCCGAATCCCTGGTCATCCAGTATCGAGAGGGTGCCACCAATCTGACGCTAACGTCGCATGATGCCCGTCAACAGGTGATTGTCACTACGGAGGGGGATCGGGACGTCACGCGGGTGGTCCGGTGGTCTTCCAAGCCAGAAGGAATTGTACGGATCGAACCGACTGGACGAATTCTGCCAGTCGCCGATGGCGCGACCACGATTTCCGCAACTTGGACGAACGGGGCGTCGGCTGAATTTCCGGTGCAAGTTGTTCATGCCGCCGAGCCTTCGCCGATCCATTTCGCCAACCAAATCGTCCCGATCTTTACCAAGAACGGATGCAACGGCGGCGGCTGCCATGGCAAAGCGGCGGGACAAAACGGATTCCGGCTTTCGCTCCTGGGGTTTGAACCCGACGAAGATTACGAGCATTTGGTGAGGGAAGCCCACGGGCGGCGGTTGTTTCCAGCGGACCCGCCGCGCAGTTTGCTGATCACCAAAGGTACGGCCCAATTGCCGCACGGCGGCGGGCGACGGCTGGAACCGGCATCCGAAGACTATGAACGGCTGGTCCGCTGGGTTTCCCAAGGAATGCCCAAAGGTCGGGCAGATGCACCGACGGTTGCCCGAGTCGAAGTTTATCCAACGACACGGACACTGGCTTTGGATAGTGAGCAGCAGTTGGTGGTCACCGCCCACTACACCGATGGAACCTGTGAAGATGTGACGCGGAGTGCGTTATTTGAGGCCAACGACAAAGACATGGCGGCGACCGACTCGCTGGGGAGGGTCAAGGTTTTCAATCAGCCGGGTGAATTCGCAGTGATGATTCGCTACCAGGGCAAGGTGGCCACGTTCCGAGCCACCATTCCGCTGGGAGCACCTGTAGATACGCTGCCATTGGCACGAAATTTCATCGATGAATTGATTTATAAACAATTGCGCAAGGTGGGCATGCCACCGAGCGCGGTAGCCGACGACGCCACCTTCCTACGCCGGGTCACTTTGGATATCGCCGGGCGGTTGCCGACTCCAGAGGAGGTTCGGGAATTTTCGGCGAGCACGGAACCGAACCGCCGGGACACGGTCATCGACAATTTGCTAAGCTCGACCGATTACGCGGACTACTTTGCCAATAAATGGGCGGCCCTGTTGCGCAATCGCCGTAATGATGCCAACCAAACCCGGGGCACCTACGCTTTCCACGATTGGATTCGCGACAGTTTCGCCGCCAATAAGCCGTATGATCGATTGGTTCGGGAAATCATCACCGCTTCAGGAGATGTCTCGGAAAACCCACCGGTCGCCTGGTATCGACAGGTCCGCACGATGCAGTCGCAATTGGAAGACGTCTCCCAGCTTTTCCTGGGTCAACGGATGCAATGCGCCCAATGCCACCATCATCCGTATGAAAAGTGGAGTCAGGCGGATTATTGGAGTCTGGGGGCGACTTTTTCACAGGTGTCGTACAAGCCGGGAGCACAACCGGGAGAGGACATCATTGTCCACCGACGGGGCGATGCCCAGGCGACCAATAAAAAGAATGGTCAATCGGTAAAACCGACGGCGCTGGCGGAACCGGCATTTCGATTGAAACCGGACGATGATCCACGGGAGTTTTTGGCCGATTGGATGACGTCGCCAAAGAATCCGTGGTTTGCCAAGGCATTGGTCAATCGTTATTGGAAACACTTTTTCGGTCGCGGGCTGGTTGATCCGGAAGACGACATGCGCGATACCAATCCGCCGATCAATCCAGAGTTGCTCGATGCGTTGGCAGCGCATTTCATCGCCAGCGGGTTTGATTTGAAAGCATTGGTCCGGAACATCGCTCAGAGCACCACTTACCAACTGAGCGCCGAGCCCAATGCCTTTAACGCCAAAGACCGGCATCACTTTTCTCGCTTCTATCCGCGCCGACTGCCCGCCGAGGTCTTGTATGACGCCGTCAATGAGATCACGGGAAGCCAAAGTCAATTCGAAGGGATGCCAGAGGGCACGCGAGCAGTCAGCCTTCCCGACAACAGCTTCAATGCCAGCAGTTACTTTCTGACTGTATTCGGACGTCCCGAGAGCAGCAGCGCCTGTGAATGCGAGCGCAGCATGGGCGCTTCGCTGAGTCAGAGCCTTCATTTGCTGAACTCCAAAGATATCCAAACCAAATTGAGTGCAGACCATTCCCGGGCGAGCAAGCTGGCATCCGATGAGCGCACCGACGATGTCAAATTGGCGGACCTCTATCAGATGGCTTTCGCCCGCTCCCCTTCCCCGTCTGAAACCACCATCTTCAAGGATTATCTCGCCCATCATTTGAGCGCGGTGAAAGACGGAAAAGACGCGGCTGAGACGGCATCGCTCAAAGCGAAGGCGCGTCGGGAAGCCTGGGAAGACACCGTCTGGGCGCTGCTAAACTCGAAGGAATTTTTGTTCAATCATTGACCGATGCGGGCAGTTCTCTTCCGGATTTTCCTGGCAGCGGCGGTCATTCTGACCTTGCCGGTGTCGGCCCAACTGCCACTCGCCAAACTGCTTTGGATTTTTCCGCCCGGCTCAACCAGTGGGTTCACTAATGATGTGACCATTGGGGGAAGCGACTTGGACGATTCTGTTGGCCTACGGTTTTCTGATTCGCGGATTTCGGCCCAACTCAAGGCGGGAACGGCCAATCAATTTCAGGTCATCGTTCCATCGGAGGTTCCAGAAAGTCTGGTTGACGTGCGCTTCGTGGGGCGCTTTGGGGTATCCAATCCCCGGACATTTCGGATTGGCCATGGTCCGATATCGGTCCAAACCGCCAATCACAGCCAGATGGGTGATGCACCGATCCTGGTACGCGACACGCCCGTTTTCGGACGGACCTATGCGAATGCGGCGACGTTATACCGGTTTGATGCGACGACTGGCGAACGGCTCTTTGTCCGTTTGGTCGACGGCGTTTTGGACTCCAGATTGGTCCCTAATCTCAAGGTGATGACTTCCAAAGGGCGCGAATTGGCTAACGTCCGCCGCCGATCATTGCTTGATTTTCGGGCACCCACCAATGGGACCTATTTTCTTCAGGTCAATGATCACCTGTTTCGCGGAGGGGACGAGTATGGGTACAGTCTAAGTTTGACGAGTGCTCCGCAGGTGGAGTTTGCCGTGCCCAATGTCTTGCAGCGGGGGGCAACCAACCGTGTGACCCTGTTCGGGCGGGGTTTGCCGAATGGCGTTGCGTCGTCCGTAACGGGAGCAGATGGAGTTTTCCTGGAAAAACTGGAGTTGGAAATTGTTGCTCCTCTGGATGCCTCTCCCCTTTCCGCAACCGCCGAATTCATGACGCGTCCGGCATCGGCCCGGTTGGGCGAAGAATCTTGGATTTGGCGTTGGAAAGAGCCGTCTGGCACGTCCAATCCAATCCAGTTCACCTTGACCACGCTGCCAGTTTTCGTGGCCGGGGATGATGGGCTTCCCGAGGTTGTTCTCCCGTGTGAAATCTCCGGACTTTTTCCAAGGCCGGGGCATCAGGCGGTCGCGAGCTTCAAGGCAACCAAGGGCGAGGTATTGTGGGTGGAGGTATTCGGGGATCGCCTGGGGCAACCGTGCGATCCGCATGCTGTGGTCCAGCGGCAGCAAAGCGGTAAGGATGAAGCGGGGAAACCGATCTACTCCGACGTTCGGGAATTGGCTGACACCGAGCAAAACAGCGGCGATCGGGAATTTAATACTTCCCATCGGGATTCGATGGTTCGTTTCGAGGTTCCTGAGACGGACAGTTATCGCATTCTGGTTCGCGACCTTTTTCATCCGGGAGCTGGTTCCGTCCAGTTCCCCTATCGCCTCAGCATCCGCCGCCAGTCACCTGATTTTGAACTGGTGGCCTTTGCCATGCCGCCGCCGCGAATCGGCGATGACCGGAATATACATATTGCCCCTGTGACCCTGCGGCGGGGACAAACCACCGCCTTGCGGGTGGTGGCTCTGCGCCGGGACGGATTTGAAGGGGATATCGATATTGTGGCAACGTCACTTCCGAATGGAGTCACCAGCGCTCCGGCCAAGATTCGTTCGGGAGAAAATACTGGCACCGTGCTACTGACGGCCAATCGGGAGGCATCAGGCGCAAGCGCTTGGGTATTGGAAGGGCTGGGCAAAGTGGGTGAGCAAGCAAAAGTCCGCCGAGCCATTTCCTCATCGGTTGTTTGGCCTGTTCCGGACTTTAACAACCTGCATGCAACCAGCCGGTTCAATCGGGAAGCGGTGGTATCGGTGATCGAGTCGGAATATGCCCCGGTTTCGCTGACGGTAGGGGATGGGAAAACCGTGGAAGTCGCCGCCGACGGGAAAATTTCTCTTCCAGTAGAAGTGAAACGCGAGGGTGATTTCAATGGAGCCTTCAACCTCAAGCTGTTGGGCCATTCCGGTGTGGAGAAAGCCAAGGAAATCGCCATTGCCGAAAAGGCGACCCACGCGACCGCCGAATGGAACGTGGCGGACATGGGTTTGCCGACAGGAACCCAAAGTCTATGGCTACACGGTACGGTGGCGGGGAAGTATCGCAATCAACCGGAGGCCCTGACCGAGGCGGAAAAGGAATTGAAGCAGGCAGAACAAGCGGTAGGGGCGGCACCTTTGGATGGAAAGGCGAAAGCAGAGGAACGCAAAAAAGCGGCGGAAGAAAAAAGGAAGGCAGCGGAAGAGAGGGCGAAACCGAGGGACGTTACCTTCGCGGTCTGGTCACCGCCGTTCACTGTGACCATTCTCCCCAAACCTGCTGAGGCGAACAAATAGTCGAGGCCAAGCCTCCTGGACATCATTTATCAGGCACTTATGGAACGATTTTGGGTTCGAGTCTTTTTGAGTGATGGGGATGCCAAAAATCCGGCACGTAGGCTGCGCAAAGCCTGCGCCCTAACCATTCCTCATAAATACTTTAGCCTCGCGAGCAAGCTCTTGGCCCCCGTCCATTTTACGCCCGTTTCCAAAGCGCCAGAGGGCTGGCGCGCTCCAAGACCTGGCGGACGCTCCAGTGCCTCCGTGATTTACGGAGCGCCTTGGACTGCCTTGGTATTGTTAGGTGGCGGTAAGCGCTTTCGCAGGGTAACTGCATTTCTTCTCCTGGTTTGGTTGCCCACGATGGCCGCGCCGCTCAAGCCGATCGCCATCGCAGTGCCGAACCGGACGAACGAGGTTCATTTTCATAGCGAAATCCTACCATTACTTCAGGCCAATTGCCTGCCGTGTCACAACCAGACGCGGGCCAAGGCCAATTTGAACCTTGAGACCCCGACCGTGATGATTCGCGGTGGCGACACCGGCCCGGCCCTGGTGCCGGGAAAACCGGGTGAAAGTCTCTTGTTGAGAACGGCGGCTCATGAGGTCGAGGACCTGGTCATGCCACCGGCTGACAATAAAGCAAACGCCCGGAGCCTGACTCCGGAGGACTTGGGACTGTTGTCGCTCTGGATATCCCAAGGTGGACACGCCGAAGCCGGAGAGGTCGATGTCCCGACTTGGAAGCCGATTGCGACCAACTGGCTTTCGAGCTTTGCCATGGCCCTCAGTCCGGACGGCCACACGCTGGCGGTGGGGCGGGCCAATCGCATCTTCCTTCAGGAACTCATGACCGGACGCCTCTTGGGCCAATTGTCTGACCCGACTCTCCAGGGAGCCGCCCAGCGGGACTTGGTCGGAGCGTTGGCCTTTAGTCCCGACGGGACGCGGATTGCTGCCGGAGGATTCCGTGAGGTTCGGATTTGGAAACGCCAGCCACAGCCCATTTCCCCCGCCCATTTCTCTTGGACCAACAGCCATGCCGTCGCCGTGGCCTTTTCGCCCGATGGCTCCCGACTTGCCAGATTGACTTCGGACGCGCATCTAGAGATTCGTCTGGCGGACCAAACCAATGCACTCATGGATTGGCCGCTGCCGAAGGGGACAGATTCGGCAGCAGTGCACTGGGCTTGGACACCGGACAACCGATGGTTGGCGGTGACCCACGGGTCCGGGGAAATCCAACTGATCTCTGGTGAGACCAACCTGCTCGCTGCTCCGTTTTCGATTGGAACCAATATCAGCGCCTTGGCTTGGTTCGAGGACGGGCACTCCCTCGCAGCCACCGTCGTTGGCACCAACCACATTCGTCGACTCCATCGGGGAGGCACGCCGGAGCTACCAACCTTGGAGGCAGCGGGAGAATTCAGCGGCCCGGCGGCAAATTTTTCGGCCTTGATCGGTGTTCCGTCGACAGGGCAATCGATTATTGCCGCCACGACCGACGGCGTGGTGCGCCGGTGGTCCGCCGATCCTGCCGTCGCCCCCCAGGAAGTAAAAGTCGACGGGACGATCCTGGCGCTTCAAGGAGTTGGTGCCGGGCATCAGGTGGCCGCCAGCTTGGCTTCCGGGGGTGTTGTGCTGGTGACCTGTGGGGATAAGCCATCGGTCTCGGCTCGGATCGGACTGAATCCGCAGGTGGCCATGGCGCAGACCAATGCCGAATTTGACCTTTCCCTGGCCAAACTGGAACTGGCGCGGGCTGGACGCCTGAAATCCGAAGCCGAAGGTTCGAAGAAGTCATCCGAAGAGGCACTCGTAAAAGCCAAGGAGAAACGAGACGGACATACCAAGGCTTTGGCAGACCAGGAGAAGGAATTGGCCCATCAAAAGGAAATCGAAGCCAACGCGACCAAAGAGCGCGACGAGGCGGCAGCGGAATTGGACCGAACAGCCAAAGCCTTCGTGGCAGCCGACGCGTCGAAACAGGAGGGTCTCGCAACGGCCCGATTGCTAACCGAAAAAGACGCCGCACTGCGGGCCGAGGCCATGACCTCGGTTCGATTGCGCGGCGAATTGGAACGCCTTACGGCGGCCATTCCCGCCACTAACAGCGAGCCGTCGACTGTCCGGCTGCGAGAAGCGCTGGCGGCAGCGATTAGTTCGGCGGAATCGCTAGAGCGAAAATCGGCGGATATTAAAGCTCAGGTGGCCAAGAGTCTGGAAGAAATCGCCAGCCGTGCGTTTGCGGCTGGGCAGCGCAAGGCTGAAGCGGACAAAGCCCAAGCGGACCTGCCACCTCGCAAGAAACAGGCCGAAGAACGACTGGCAGCAGCGCAAAAGAGCATCAACGATCTGGCTAACCCGATTGCCAAAGCGCGCATCGCCTTGGATGGCAGCACCCAGGACGTGGCTTTGGCTGAGAAAAACATGGCCAAAGCCAATGACGCCCTGGGGTCAGCGTCGGCGGCTGAAGCCACCGCCAAGTCCCGCATCCAGGAGGCGGAAGGCCGAGTCGCTGCGGCAACCGCCGAGGTGAAGCGGGCAGGTTCGGAAACGCCGAAGGCTCTAGCGTTGTCCCCGCTTTACTCTGAACTGCTGCTGGTCGACGAACAGGCCCGGGCCACTTGCTGGAGCACCGATAGCTTGACGGCTGACAATCCGGTTTCGATAGGCCACGGCCAGCCGCTGGCGGAAGCATCCGTCGGCGACCACGCCTTCCTGCTGGCATTTCCCGAGGGCGTGTTTCGATTGGAAACCAAACCGGTCTGGGCGGTAGAACGAGTCATTGGGGGTTCGGATGCCACAGGAGCTCCCGGTCCCTTTATCGATCGGGTGAATGCCGTCGCCTTTAGCCCGGATGGCCGTCTGCTCGCCACCGGCGGTGGAGATCCCTCGCGGGCAGGGGAACTGAAATTGTGGAAGGTCGAAAATGGTTCACTCGTTCGCGATTTTGGAGCGCTCCATAGCGATTGCGTGACGGCGATCGCCTTTTCGCCTCGGGGGGAATGGATTGCCACCGGGGGAGCCGACCGCTTTGGACGGATTACCCCCGTGCAAGGGGATGGACCGAGGCTAGCCCTGGAAGGGCACACCCACCATGTCATCGGAGTGGCCTGGTTGATGGATGGCAGCCTGCTGGCAACGGCCGGTGCCGAGGGAGTCGTCAAGCTGTGGAATCCCCAAACCGGCGAAAAGAAGGGGAATGTCGATGGCTTTAACAAGGAAGTCACCGGCCTTCAACCGATGGGGTTGACTTCGCAGTTCGTTGTGGTCAGCGCGAACGGCAATGGGCGGGTCGTACGCGGCAACGGCGAGAAGGTGCGCGACCTCAAATGGACGCCGGAATACCTTCAAACCATCGCGGTCACCCGCGACGGTCAATGGGCGGCGGCGGCGGACGATCGCGGGATTGTTAGTGTGTGGAATCTGAACACGGGCGAGGTTCAGCGTGAAGTGACCTCCAGCGGAACACCGATCGGATTTTAAGCATGGCCTCCTGAAAACAAGCCCTAGCGTCATCTCATGTATCTCGCCGAACTGTCCTCACCCGCGATGGCGGCGCTGCCACGGTCCACGCCGATCGTTTTTCCCATCGCGGCAATGGAGCAGCATGGACCGCATCTGCCACTTTACACCGACAGCCTGCTGCTGGGTGAGATCGTTCGTCGGGCGGAAATCCAAACGAGTGGCCAGGTGGTGTTTGCGCCGCTTCAATGGCTGGGCAATTCGGACCATCATCTCGATTTTCCCGGGACCCTCTCAGCCCCTCCGCGGGTCTACTTGGATTTACTGGTCGCCATGGCCGAAAACGTCATTCGACACGGTTTTCAACGACTCGTTTTCTTGAATGGTCATGGCGGCAATGATGTGCCGGGCCGCCAGGCGATTTTTGAACTTCGCCAGAGTTATCGCGACCGGCACGACCTGTTGCTGTTAATCGCCACCTATTGGCACCTGGGAGATCCATTTAAAGACGCTCATATTCCATTCGTCCAACCTCACATGGGGCACGCTTGCGAGTGGGAAACCTCGATGATTCTGCGTTTGGCACCGCATTTGGTGGGAGATAATGCCCGACTCGCTGCGGTGGATGCGACACCTGCCTTTCATCCGGCATTCCGGGGCTGGACGGCCCGCGAGCGGTCACCAACGGGCTACCTCGGTGCACCATCGGCAGCGAGAGTTGAAAAAGGGGAGCGCTTATTTCAAGTCTTCACCGCCGGAACGGTTCGATTGCTGGAACGAGTACGGGAATGGAACGGCTCAACGTGGCAGGAATAGGATGGAAATGGCGGGTGTGCGGGCTGTTGTTGCTGGCTTCGGCTATCAATTACATGGACCGGCAGACCCTGGCGGGGGCATCGGTCCGGATCAGCCGTGAGTTTCATCTAACTCAGACGCAATATGGCCAGATTGAAGCCACCTTTGGATATGCCTTTGCCGTCGGCTCAATCGTCTTTGGTTGGGCCGCCGACCGATTTCAACTTCGCTGGGTTTACGCTGGGGTGCTGACGCTTTGGTCGTTGGCTGGCATCGCCACCAGCTGGGCGGGGGATTATGGGCATCTTTTGATCTGTCGGGCGGCACTGGGTTTCTTTGAAGCCGGGCATTGGCCCTGCGCTTTGCGAACCACGCGCTTGCTGCTCGACGAGCGCCAGCGCTCGCTCGGCAATGGCCTCTTGCAAGGAGGGGCGACGCTGGGCGCGGTGATCACGCCACTGATGCTTCCACTCCTGATGTCGGGCAGTGTCGGTGGATGGAGGCCGCCCTTCCAATGGATTGGATGTCTCGGTTTGCTTTGGCTAATCCCGTGGTTTGCCTGGGTTCGATCGGATGATCTGTCGCCGGAGCCGCGCGCTCAGTTATCAGAGCAACTGCCCTCGGTCAGTTTTTGGAAGACTATTCTGAGCGGGCGTATGCTGGCCATTCTCGGGGTGATTGCCTGCATCAACACAACTTGGCAGGTCCTTCGAGCCTGGCTTCCGAAATTTCTACAAGAAGGCCGCAGTTATTCCGAAGGGCATGCGTTGACCTATAATTCCGTCTGGTTCCTTGCCGCCGACCTGGGCTGCATCGGAGCGGGCATCCTGGCCACGCGCATGGCATCGACTGGCCGTTCTCCAGGTTTTGCCCGATTCCAGGTCTTTGTGGTCTGCGCCCTGCTTTCATCGGCTACCCTGCTTATTCCGGTGGTTGAAAAAGGTCCCGTCCTGCTGGGCATCCTCCTGTTGGTGGCGATCGGAAGCCTGGGAGTCTTTCCGTTGTACCATACGTTTACCCAGGACCTTTCGGGAGCCCATCAAGGCCGGATCACCGGTCTCGCGGGCGTGGCAGGCTGGATCATTCCCGCCCAAGCCCAGCGGCTGTTTGGCATGCTGGCGGACCGGACCCATTCAATGGACTTGGGCCTGGCCATTGCTGGGTTACTGCCAGGTGTGGCGCTGGTTCCGTTGTGGTATTTGAAGAATCGCGGGGAAAGGCGATAAGGCGAAAACTGATGATGGCGTAACAAGGGATTGCTGGCACCCCTGCCGGGGTGCGGTCGATACGTGTGACGTTGATCCGGTGGTGTCGCTGCGACCGACCATTCAGAGCCACTCAAAGAGGGAAATGATCAAAATACTAGGGCAGCGCTTCGGAGCGAACGCGCTTGATGAACTCGATGGGAGTCATGATTGCGACGCCAAATGGCTTTCCCAAATCGAGCAAATCGCGGTCATTTGTCACAAGTACGGCACCTGCGGCAAGTGCTGCCGCCAAGTAGGGATCGTCTTTAGCGTCCCTGCTCCTCTGCTTTCCCAAAGGCGCTGGGGTCACAAAACGCGCCACCGTCAGCAGCCATGCCAAGAGTGGTTCCGACTTTGCTTCTGGACGTCGCTGGGCGAGGACTTCGGGAATCCGTTTTTCGTACTCCCGCCAGATTTCGTCAGAGACGATGGCTTGTGCCTGACCGACGGCCACCATCGCCAGGGCGCTCGATGGGTTTCCACCCCAACCGACAGCTGAGATTAAGACTCCGCAATAAAAGACGACGGCGATCATTTGCCGGACTTCGGCTTGGATACAGCGGCGTCGGCGGTTCGTCCAGCCTTCACAAGCCGTTCGATATCCTGCTCAATCTCCGGGGTGATGGGTTCTCGAGGAAGTGCAGCCATAATGTCTCTGAACTGGTGGTAAGCGTCCGCCATTTCCTCGCGCAGCAATGCACGGAGTCCGGCGCGGACGACGTCGCTGGCATTACCATACCGCCCGGACAGGACTCTCTTCTCGATCTCTCTATCCATTTCCGCGGTCAGGGAAATGTTGCGAGTCTTGGTCTTCATGAAGAGGACCGTACCTTAAAACCCAAACATTGGCAATCTTTGGAGGCATGCTGTAAATACATCAAACGATCGGCTGTTTGTTTGCAGGGGGTAAATAACTTGCTGCAACCAAAGCATTTACACCGACTGGATGGGCGGCTAATAGCTCCTGCCACCACGCGAAAATCGTCCTCCCAAGAAAACGAATTTTCAAACCGCCTGTTTTACACCATTTTCGTTTCGCTGCTTACATCCTTACCACGCCCCAAGGAGGCCGGCACTTCGCTTGGGCTATCGTCGATAATCGACGTTCCGGTTGCTGGCACCCCTGCCGGGGTGCGTTCGATCGGTGTGACGGTGATCCGGTGGTGTCGCTGCGCTCAACGACCGGCTATTTGCTCTCATGCCGCTGGCATGAAGTTGGGTTATCCGTGGGCCACTATTGCTTGGAACCGAAAACCTGCCCCGAAAGGCTAACGAAGTAGACCTAAAGCATCTCGCGCATGGCGGCCAATTCCTCACGGCGCTTCGCAGTGGTCTTTGGGTAGGCCATCTTCAGCCCATTGAAGGTATCCAGGACGATTTGGGACACAATCAACCGCACGTTCTTCTTGTCATCAGCGGGGACAACATACCACGGTGCGACATGGGTGCTCGTGGCACTAAGACATGCTTCATAGGCCTGCATGTAGTGCGACCAGTATTTTCGCTCATGGATATCCGCGAGGTTGAATTTCCAATTCTTGTCCGGCTCATCAATCCGATCGAGAAAGCGTTTCCGCTGCTCATCCTTCGAGAGGTGAAGGAAGAATTTGACGACCCGAGTCCCGTTGCGGTGGAGATGATTCTCGAAGTCAACGATGGATCGATACCGGTGATTCCAGATGTTCTTGTCGTCGACGGGTTTTTCGGGAAGGCCTTGTTTTAAGAGAAGTTCTGGATGCACTCGAGCGATCAGCACCTCCTCGTAGTACGAGCGATTGAAGATGCCGATTCGTCCTCGTTCCGGCAAACGACAGGTGGCACGCCAAAGGAAATCGTGCTGCAGTTCTTCGGCGCTGGGCTGTTTAAAACTGAACACTTCGCACCCTTGCGGATTCACCCCGGACAAGACGTGTCGGATGGCACCATCCTTTCCAGCGGCGTCCATCCCCTGAAAAATCAGGAGCAACGCATGGCGGTTGGAGGCGTAATGAAGCACTTGTAGCGCACTTAACTTCGCCACCTGCTCTTCCAGCATCCTGTGGTATTCCTTTTTCGACTCGTAAATGGGCTCCGACAGGGTGGGGCACTTGGTCAGATCGACTTTCCTGCCCTCAGGCACCCGGAAATCATTCGAATCGATTGTCATTCTTAACTATCATCTATCGGACCGCGTGGTTAATCTTCAACCTTCTTTCGCTATTCTTTCTCGCCGCGGTATTTCTTTTCACCTGCTGGAATGGCCATTGAGAGTCGGTTGGCGGCAGGGGGTAAGGGGCAGGTGGCGAACGGAGTAAAGGCGCATGGGGGATTGTAGGCGTAGTTAAAATCCAAGATTACCCGTCCGTCTGAAGCAGGTTTCGCGAGATGGAGAAAGCGACCACCACTGTGGGTCGTTTTCCCCGCAGTCGAGTCGCGGAAAATGATCCAAAGATCGTGGGTTTCATCGTCATTCAAGGCCAGAAGTTGGTATTTCTGACCTTCTGGACTTCCAACTGAGAAGGTTATGGTCCCGGCAACCGGTTCGGCTTTTGTATCGCCGGTGACATCGGTAATGGAAACGGTGGCTCCGACGGGCGCGGGTTCAAATTGAGCAGGAATACGCCAGTCGGGTTGGTAGGGAAAGTAATCGAGGCCTTTGAAGTTCCGGCGGGAGGGGGCGTTCGGGCTCTTGACCCGAAGTCCAAGCCGATTGCCGCGCTGAATCGGGTAAAGGCGAAGCGAACCACTGGTGAGGGTGGTCGGTTCGGAACCGTTTGCATCGGAAATTAAATGAATGGATGAGACCGACTGACCATTTGCCAATACCTCGGCTGCGGTTGCAGCGACAAAATCAACGTTGGTACCGGCCCGATGAAACTGTCCGACTGTTGCGGGGGACAGTTTTGGGGACAAGGTAAAGGTGTTGCTTGGATTGGAGCCGAGGGATGAGGTTCCTTCCGGCAACCAGAATAAGCCGACCAAGGTCGCCCAGCCATTGGTACCGGCTATGGAGGTGGAGCGGCGAT
>CAILNN010000307.1 GCA_903835555.1 uncultured Verrucomicrobiota bacterium | reverse complement strand
CGATCGCGAGCTTTTCTGCAACGCGCGGGGCTTTCCGAGGATGAAATCGGTGGATGGGAATTGGTGCTGGTCGAGGCCGCCAACAATGCCGTGACCCATGCACTGCCAGAAAAGCGATCCAGAGGCGTGGGCCTCGAGGTCATCGTATCGGAAGTCCTGGTTGAGGCGCGGGTCATTGATCGCACCGGTGGCTTTGATTTTCCAGAGCATGCGGAACTGCCACCCGACGATTCGGAGTCCGGCCGAGGCTTGTTCATCATTCAGGCCCTGACCGATGAGGCGAAATATTTTCGCGGCCCGGACGAAAATCACCTGATTTTACGGAAACGCAGGGGCACGCCCGCTCCGTTATCCACGGGATTCGAAGTTCCGCCTGAAGGCGAATTATTTGAAGCGCGACAGATGCTCGATGCGATGACGGAGGAATTGGCTTCCGCTTATGAAAGCCTGGCCGCGATTTTCCGATTTAGCGCCGAATTGCAAGGTGGAGCCGAATCCAAAGAATTCATTCATCGATGGCTGCGTCAACTCCTCACCATGACCGGGGCCGACTGGTTTGTCCTGCGATTGGCCGATCGAAGCGCGGGCAACCTTCTTCTGGCGGTAACTTCTGAAGGGGATGGGATGGGGCGGGTGGGGTTGCCTGAATCCATTCCAACCCGGTCACCGGGAATCGAGTCGCGGTCGATCGAACAACACAGCGATATTTGGTTTGATGCCAATAGCCCGTTGTCATCCGCCGATCCGATGGTCAGCTTCGGCTATGGTTCTGGATTCGCTCACCCTCTTTTCGTCAACGACCGGTTGGTGGGCGTTTTTACCATCGGACGTCGGGATGGCACCGCCACCTTTGAGGCCGGGCAGGTCAATGTCATTCAGACGATCGCCGACTTCCTGGGCATTCAAATCCGGAGCCAGCAAATCCTGGAAGAGCAGATGCGCGCGAAGGTGGACGCCCGGGATTTTGAGATCGCCGCCAATATCCAGCGGATGTTGCTGCCACAAAAGCTTCCGCGGTTGCCCGGAGCCGCTCTGGCCGGCTTTTGCCGCAGTGCGCGTGAAATTGGAGGGGACTACTATGATGCCCTGCCCACGGCGGATGGAAACCTGTTGCTCATCATGACCGATGTCATGGGGAAAGGTCTGCCGGCCGCCTTGTTCGCCTTGATGTTCCGCAGTCTCGTTCGATCGCGCCGCGATCTCGCTCCCTATCCGGCAAAGTTTCTCGCCTGGCTCAACCAAAACCTATTCACGGAATTGGATGCGGCGGAAATGTTTATCACCGCGCAGTTGGCGTATATCGACGTTCAGCGAGGCGAAATTCGGGTTTCCAGCGCCGGGCATCCGCCACTCCTGCTTGCCGATGCTTCGGGGCACGTGTCGGAGGTACGTGCGGGAGGTCCCCCGCTGGGCATCCTGGAGGAATCGGAGCCAGCCGAGGAGACTCGTTCCTATCGTGGAGGACGCGCCCTGCTCTTCACCGACGGTCTGATTGAGGCGCGGAATCGCCAGGGCGATCTCCTTGGGCTTGAACCGATCAAGGAACTGCTGCGCGTTGCCGCCATTCAGGGTGAGGCGATTGAGACAACGCAGAAAAAGATCGTGGATTTACTGCGGGAGTTCGAAGACGCCGGCGAGCCAGCGGATGACACCGCGCTACTGGTTCTGGCGGGTAATTTACCGTTCTGAGATGAATATAAAGGTACTGATTGTAGATGATGAGCCTCACATGCTGCGGCTCACCGAACTGAGCCTGAAAAAGAACGGGTATCAGATTCTGACGGCTCGAAGCGGTCGGGAGGCTATTAATCTGGCTGCCAAGGAACTGCCGGCGCTGATTGTCATGGATGTCACCATGCCGGAAATGGACGGCATCACGGCTCTTCGGCACCTGAAAGCCTCCCCGGTGACATCGGCTATCCCCGTCATCATGCTCACAACCCGTGGACAATCGCTCACCCGGACGGAGGCCCAGGGTTCCGGGGCCGCCCTGTATCTGACCAAGCCATTCAGCCCGAGTGCTCTCGCTGCCGAAGCCCGAAAACTGATCTCGCCTGATTCAACACCGTCCATTCCCAATCGCCCCTGATGAATCCGATCACCCCCGGTACCACGGACAGGAAGCCCATGCTGGGGCTCTTCATCATGATCGACGCCATGGGATGGGAAATCCTTCGCGGCGACAGCTTTGGAAAGGGCTTTGCCGACCAACGCAAACGCCTCGACAGCGTCTTTGGTTACAGTTCCACATGCGTCCCGTCCATCCTGTCGGGAAGGTGGCCGGTTCAGCACCGAAATTGGTGTTATTTCGTCCATGATCCTGAGAACTCACCGTTCCGCTCGCTTCGTTGGCTGAGCTGGTTGCCCAAGGCATTGACAAGTCGACGGATTGTCCGGCGCGTGCTCACCCGATTCTTTAAGGCGCGACTCAATTTCAAAGGATATTTTGATTTATATAATATTCCATTTCAGCATATTCACCGCTACGATTTCACTGAAAAGAAGAGTCCGCTGCAACCGAAGGGGATGAACCGGGGGGACAACATCTTTGATTTCCTGACATCGGAGCAAATTCCCTATTTTGTCAGTGATCCCGCCCAAACTGAGGAGGCCAACCGCGATGCCCTGGCGGCCCGCATGCGCGAGGGGACGATCGATTTTGCCTTCCTGTATTGGGCCGGGCTGGATGGGCTTCTGCACCGGGTGGGAAACGATTCCCCGGAGATTCCAGCGCGGCTGCGGGTGTACGAACAGTGGATTGGCCAACTGATGGAGGCGGCGCGAAGTCGGTATCAGGACATTCAGCTTTACGTTTTCAGCGACCATGGGATGGCCAATTGCGATATCCATCTGGACCTGATGTCGCGAATCAACGCTTTGCCACTTCAGTTCCAGAAGGACTACGCCGCCGTCTACGATTCAACCATGGCCCGGTTTTGGTT
>CAILNN010000306.1 GCA_903835555.1 uncultured Verrucomicrobiota bacterium | reverse complement strand
CAACAGGTTTTGTTTAACATGGCTGCTGACGCTGGCTTGTCTGGTGGTCCGCGCCAGCGAACGCTCCATCAGCGTTATTCCTGCTGGCTTCACTCTGGCCGGTACGGCAGCTCGCCAACAATTGTTGGTGGAGAACTGGGAGGGAACCGACGCCGTGGGACCGGCAAGTTCGGTACCCACGTTTACCATCGATCACCCTGAGATTCTAAAGATCGAAAATGGCGTCGCCCTTCCGATCACGAATGGAGTCGCGACCATTACCGCCACCGATGGGGAGCATACCAACCAGACGATCGTCACGGTCGTCGGGATGGAACGTCCCTTTCAATGGAGCTTCCGCAATCATGTGCAACCGGTGCTGGCCAAGACCGGGTGTAGCGCCGGTGCCTGTCATGGGGCGGCGGCTGGCCAAAACGGGTTCCGCTTGTCGCTACGCGGCTACGATGATGATGGAGATTTTGCCGCACTGACCCGCAATGCCTTTGGTCGCCGGATCAATCCCGCCGATCCAGGACGCAGTTTGATGCTATTAAAACCGACTGGAGCCGTGCCGCACAAGGGAGGCAAGCGCTTCGAGGTCGGGTCACCGGAATACCAAGTCCTGGCCGAATGGATAGCCGCCGGTACGCCGAAGTCCAACGAGAACGACACCCGGATTGACCACCTTTCCATCCTTCCGGCCACTGTTCGACTGAAAGCCGGTGTGACTCAGCCACTACTGGTCTTGGCCACCTTTAGCGACGGGCATGTGGAAGATGTCACCCGCTGGGCGAAGTACACCGCTGCCAATGCCACGGTGACCCAGGTGGATGAACAAGGGCGAGTAACGGTGATCGGCCAGGGCGAAGGGGCCATCACCGCCTGGTATCTCAGCCGGATTGCGGTGGCGACCATCACGGTACCCTATACCTCACCACCGCGTGACGAAGCCTATGCCGAACTGGCAGGGGGAAATTTCATTGATGATCAAATCCGAACAAAGCTCCAAAGTTTGAATCTTCCGCCCTCCCAGGATTGCGGTGATGTCACCTTCATCCGGCGACTTTTCATTGATGCGATGGGTGTCTTGCCCACACCGGAAGAGGTCAGGGCTTTTGCGTCTGAGGCGGAACCGCGCAAGCGCGCCACGCTGATTGAGAAGGTGTTAAACCGGCCGGAATTTGTCGATTATTGGGCTTATAAATGGTCGGACTTATTCCTCGTCAACAGCAAGCGGCTTTCGCGCGAAGCCATGTGGTCGTATTACCAGTGGATTCGAAATAATGTGGCCGCCAACACGCCATGGGATCAGGTCGCCCGGCAGGTGATGACCGCCCAAGGCAGTACGTTGGAAAATGGGGCGGCCAATTTCTACGTGCTTCATGATGACCCGATGGCGTTGACTGAGACCACCTCGCTGGCGTTTCTGGGCATGTCGATCAATTGCGCCCGATGTCACAATCATCCGATGGAGAAGTGGACCAATGACCAATACTTTGGCATGGCCAACCTCTTCGCCCGCGTTCGACTCAAGACCGGAGCTCGCGATGGCGAACTGGCGGTCTTTGCCGATTCTGAAGGAGAACTTCTCCAGCCATTAACCGGAAAACCGCAACCACCTCGTCCATTGGATGGTAAGCCGTTACCGGAGGATTTCACTGGAGACCGTCGCCAAGCGTTGGCGGACTGGCTGGTCGCTCGCGAAAATCCCTATTTCTCCCGAGCGGTGGTGAATCGAATTTGGGCCAACTTTTTCGGCGTCGGTCTGGTGGAAAACATCGATGACCTCCGGGCGACCAATCCAGCCAGCAATGAAAAGCTACTGACGGCATTGGCGGATTATCTTGTCGATCATCATTATGATTTAAAAGAGTTGATGCGGGCGATTCTGAACTCAAAGACCTATCAGCGATCCAGTGAAGCGCGTCCTGAAAACGCCGCCGACACCCGTTTTTATTCTCACTATTATCCCCGCCGAATGACGGCCGAGGTGCTTCTTGATGCGATAGCCCAGGCCACCGGTTCGGCCAGTTCCTTCCCCAATTATCCAACCGGATACCGGGCCTCGCAATTGCCGGATGCCAATGTGGACTCGTACTTCCTCAAGACCTTTGGACGCGCGGAACGCAATGCCACTTGTGCCTGCGAACGGACTGTTGAGCCCAGTATCACCCAGGTGCTGCATCTGTCCAATGGCGATACCATTAACACCCGCCTATCTGATCCGAAAAACCACATCAGCCACTTATTAAAGCAGGATCATCCTCCCGCGTTTCTGGTGGAGGATGCCTACTATCGGACCTTTTCCCGTGCTCCAACGTCTGAGGAGTTGGCCAAGCTTTCACCCTTGTTGTCGAACGCAAGCGACAAAGAAAAGCGGACCGCTCTGGAGGACCTCTATTGGGCCCTGCTCAGCAGCAAGGAGTTTCTCTTTAACCATTGATCGCAACCAATGAAGTCCCGTTTGTTCCTTATTGTCTTTCTTTGGTTGACTGGGTTTGTATCTCGCGGCCTAAGGGGTGATACGGTCGGTGGTTCGAATCTATACGCCGGTGTCGATGCCATCTTTGCGCGGCATTGCCTGGATTGCCACTCTACGGTTGACCCGGAAGCCCATTTAATTTTGGAGGACTATGCCGCGACAGCAAAAGGGGGAGAAAGCGGTCCGTTGTTCAAGGCTCAACACAGTTCTGACAGCCTCCTGATTCAGGCGGTGGAGGGCAGCACCGAGCGCGATGGGAAGAAATGGATCATGCCTCCCGGCAAGCATGCGAAGTTGACTTCAGATGAGATTGCGAAGCTCAAGGAATGGATCGATGCAGGTGCGCCCGCTCCGGCACCAGGGACCGTGTTTGCCCGCGCAATCCAGGTACCGACCATCACCCCGAAGGTGGCACCTCGACGTCCTGTCACCGCCTTGGCCGTGGCAACTGGCTCCAAGCTACTGGCCGCTGGAAGGTATGGCGAAGTGGAATTGATCGCGGTGGAAGACCAAACGGTGGTCCGAGTGTTGAAGGGCCTCACCGGCCAGGTGAACGCGGTCGCTTTTTCGGGATCGGGCGAAAGTCTCTTTGCGGCTGCGGGTGAAAACGCCTTGTTGGGGGAGGTTGGCGAATTTCGGGTCGCCGATGGTCAGTTGCTGCGAAAACTTCAAGGGCACCACGACGCCATCCTGTCGCTCGCGCTTTCTCCCGATGGAAAGCTTTTGGCCACCGGAAGCTATGATCAGACGATTCGTATTTGGGATACGGCGACGGGTCAGGAACTGCGGACATTGACGGGCCATAATGGCGGGGTGTTCGGGTTATCATTTCGGCCTGATGGCCGGGTATTGGCCAGCGCCAGTAGCGATCGGACGGTCAAACTCTGGGATGTGGCCACGGGTCAGCGCCTGGATACGCTCTCCCAGGCCTTGAAAGAAGAAACCGCCGTAGTGTTTAGTCCCGATGGAAAACGATTGGCTGCTGCGGGAGCAGATAATCGCATTCGCCTTTGGGAGATATCACCGTCCGCGCGGGAAACTCCACCTCCCATCATCTCCCGCTTCGCCCATGAAGGAGCCATCCTTCGACTTCTCTTTTCCAACGATGGCAAGTGGCTGCTCAGCACGGCAAACGATCTGACGGTCAAGCTGTGGGAGGCAGCTCAATTGGAGGAAAAGGTCGCGTACGAGCGGCAATCGGACTGGCCATCGGCCATCGCTTTTAGCCCCGACCAGAAAGGGGTGATCGTGGGACGGATGGACGGTTCGATCGCCTATTACGAACGCGATTCGGGCAAGCGAATAAATCCTCCGGCCCCCATGCTGACTGGATTTGAGCCTCGGGGCATCCAACGCGGTGGCACGGTGCGCGTGCGGTTGATCGGACAACACCTTCACGACTTGGTGTCGGTTCGTTCGACGAATACCGATTTGAAAGTCCGCCTCTTTGCCCCAGCAGAACAAACCGGAGAAGCCTTTATCGATGTGGAAGCCCCCGCGACGCTTCCGCGCGGAGCCTATCCGATCGCGGTTTCCAGCGGTCACGGTGATAGCGGGTGGCAGAATTTTTGGGTGGACACCATTCCTCAGGTGGCACTGACCCATCGGGATCGGACCATTCTGACCGACACTCCCGTGGCGTGTTGGGGCACGCTCGACCCTGCCGGTTCCAGCGACTGCATCGAGTTTATCGCCCAATCGGGTGACCTCTTTGTGTTTGACGCAGAGACCGAGACCATCGGTTCCAAGGCAAAACTCAACTTGGTCTTGGAAGATGTCCAAGGCGGCTTTCTGGCTCATGTGGAAGGATTGAGCGGAACTGGAGGTCCCCTGCTGACCCATCGATTTTCTCAAGCGGGCACCTATCGATTGGTGGTCCGGGAAGCGTTGTTAAAAGGATCGCCCGATCACTTTTTCCGCCTGTCTGTCGGAGCGATCCCGGTGGTGACGGCCTTCTTCCCGATGGGTGTTTCCGTCGGTTCGATGCAAACCGTTCAATTGATCGGTTATAATCTTTCAACCAACTCAATTCTCCAAGTCCATCCAACCGAAGTGGGTGAAATGGTTCTCCCACTCGATACCGACCACGTTCATACGCGCGGATTGCCCAAACTACTGGTCACCAAAGGCACTGAGGTCCTGGAAACCGAGCCCAATGATGTCCCAGCCCAGGCACAGGCCGTTACCCTTCCTGTTACCGTCAACGGACGGTTTTGGACCAACCATTCCGGAGCCGATGCCGACCTGTTCCGATTCCATGCCCGACCCGACCAGCAGATCTGGATGGAGACCGTCACCTCAGAGCGTGGTTCTCCTGCCGACACCCGGATTGAAGTCCTCGATAGTGATGGGCATCCCGTGCCGCGCCTGATGTTGCAGGCCACTCGCGATTCCCGGATCAACTTCCGGGGAATCGACTCAACTGGGACAGATGTCCGGGTCGACAATTATTTGGAGATGGAGCTCAATCAGTATCTCTATTTGGAAGGCGAGGTCACCCGACTTTTTCGGATGCCGCAGGGACCTGACTCGGGCTTTGTGCTCTATTCCTTAAATGGAAGGCGCCGGACTTATTTCGATACCAGCGCCACCTCTCATGCGTTTGACTCGGTGTGTTATATCGTCGAGCCGAGACCGCTGAATTCGCGCCCATTGGCCAATGGACTACCCACCTTTCGCCTGGATTATGCGAATGACGATAATGAAGAGCGTCGCAGCGATATCGATTCCCGCCTCCTGTTTCGTGCTCCAGCCGAGGGAGACTACCTGGTCCGCGTCACGGAAACGCGGCGGGCACAGGGACCTGAATTTACCTATCGCCTGACTATACGCGAAGCGGCCCCCGACTTTGAGGTGACTGCCGCCGAGGGCACCCTGGACGTACCCGAAGGCAGCGGGCAGGGATTCACCGTATCCGCCCGCCGGTTGGATGGGTTTGACGATGAAATTCGGGTCGATGTGGAGGGACTACCGTCCGGTTGGATAGTATCGACTCCGTTGACCATTCAAGCGGGTCATGTTCGCGCCAGGGGAACCATTTATGCGGCCCCTGGGGCCAGTCGCCCGGATGCTGCTCACCCGCCCGAGCTTCGCATCAGCGCCACCGCCCAGGTCCACGGACAGTCGGTCAAGAAGGTGGTTAGCGGGTTGAGCAGTGTGCGACTGACCGGGAAACCCAAAGTGCTGGTCTTTCTGGGACCTGCGACCGGAGCAGCAGTCGATGGGTCGACCAATCCGGTTGCGCCGGTGGAATTAACCATAGCCCCGGGAGAGATCATTCCTGCGCGCCTTCGGGTGACGCGTCGCGGGCATGAAGAGCTTTTGACCTTTAGCGTGGAAAACCTGCCCCACGGGGTCATCGTCGACAATATTGGCCTGAACGGCGTGTTGATTCCCAAAGGTCAGGACGAGCGGGAGATATTTCTTAATGCCGCCGGTTGGGTGCCGGAAACCGATCGCTGGTGCTTCGGCATGGAAAATCAGGTGGGAAACCAAACGACCGCACCAGTCCTTTTGCATGTGCGAAAAAAGGTCATGGCAGCGACGGTCGGGGGACCGAGGTAGTTGGCGGGGTGTTGGTAGGTTTGCAGCCAAGGAAGATAACAAAATAAATCGAATGTCAGTGATGCCTTGGTATGGAAGCGGGCCTTTGGCCCTCAAACTTGTCTCAGCCCCAAAGGGGCGGACCCCATACCAGCCATGGGAATCGCCCATGGAATAAGGTCAGTTGAAGGAAAAGCCCTGAAGGGGCGTGACAAGGATTGCAGTAGTCCGCTGCCACTTTTAACACATCGCCCGCGGCCTGTGGGCACAGAATCTACGCGGTCCCTGGGGTTACTTAATCGACAGGTTTACACGGATATCCAAAGATTCCGAATTATCAGTCGGAGTTTCGCGAAAATCTGCGTCAACCTGTGAATCTGCGGTTTTAATCCTCCGCGATCGTTGCGAATTGTTCCAGGGCAGCTTCCAGATCGGCGGTGATTTCGGCGGCGATGATTTCCGGGGCGGGTAGATTGGCGGATTCTTCCAGGGCATCGTCTTTGAGCCAGAAGATGTCCAGGTTCGCCTTGTCCCGTTTCGTCAGCTCTTCGTAGGTGAACGACTTGAAGCGCTCGCTCTCATTCCGGTTGTGGCGGTTCTTCGGGTTATAACAGGCAACGAAGTCGTCGAGGTCGCTGCGTTTGAGGGTGTTTTCCTTGAGGGTGAAATGCAGGTTGGTGCGCAGGTCATAAATCCAGAGCTGCTGGGTCCACGGCTTTTCCTGGGCAGGTTTGCGGTCGAAGAACAGGACATTGGCCTTCACGCCCTGGGCGTAGAAAATGCCGGTGGGCAGGCGTAGCAAGGTGTGCACGTCCGCCTGTTTGAGCAATTCCCGCCGGATGGTTTCACCCGCCCCCCCTTCAAAGAGCACGTTGTCCGGCAACACCACCGCCGCGCGACCGTGCTGCTTGAGAATGGTGAAGATGTGCTGAAGGAAATTGAGTTGCTTGTTGCTCGTGGTCGCCCAGAAGTCGTCCCGGTTGATCACCAGCGATTCCTTGGAAGACTCGCCCGCCTCATTGACGATGGTCACGCTGCTCTTCTTGCCGAAGGGCGGATTGGCCAGGACAATCTTATACTCACCGTGCTTTCCCGCCAGTGCGTCCTTCGTGACGACCGGCAGGTCTTCCAATTTTTGGCCGTGCACCTCGGACCCGATGCCGTGTAGCAGCAGGTTCATCGCACAGAGTCGGGTCACGCTGTCGACGAGTTCGATGCCGAAGAAGGTGCCGCTCTTGAGCTTCTTCTTTTGCGCGCGGTCGAGCGCATGATGCCTCGCCAGGTAATCATGCGCCGCGAGCAGAAAACCACCCGTGCCACAGGCCGGATCACAAATGGACTGCCCTGGCTGCGGGGCGACCACGTCGACGATGGCGGCGATGAGCGCGCGCGGGGTGAAGTATTGGCCCGCACCGCCCTTCACGTCCTCGGCGTTCTTTTGCAGCAGCCCCTCGTAGGCGTCGCCTTTGACATCGGTACTGAGGGACGACCACTGCTCCTTGTCAATCAGGTCCACGATGAGCCGACGCAGCTTGGCCGGGTCCTGGATTTTGTTCTGCGCCTTGCGGAAAATGACACCCAGCATACCGGAGCGCTTGCCCAATTCCTCCAGCGTATGGCGGTAATGAATCTCCAGCTCATCGCCATCCCTGGCCAGCAGTGAGGGCCAGTCCATCCCCTTGGGAATGGTGGAAGCGGCGTCCCGCCGCTTTTCCTCGGTCAGGTAAGGAGCCTTCGCCTGCTCATCCGCCATTTTCAGGAACAGAAGAAACGTCAACTGCTCCACGTAATCGCCATAGGACAGGCCATCATCCCGGAGGATGTTGCAGTAGTTCCAAAGTTTTTGGACGAGGGCGTTGGAGTTGGTCACGATGGTGATTCTGGTAATAGGTCTAACCGTTCAATACGAGCGTCCAATCTCTTACAACCCCAAGGGGGTTGAGGAACAAAGCCCGGGGTAGGCCGACTTTTGGGCCTACCCCGGGGAGTAGGTGAAAGGTGATTTCAACCCCAAAGGGATTGTGCGGGACGCCTCCGCTCGGGAGTAGCGCAACCCCGTTGGGGTTGAAAGAATCGGCAAACCTCACCCGGGGTAGGCCCGCAGATGGGCCAATCCCGCAGTCGCGGGACTTTGTTCCGGAACCCCCGTGGGGTTCGTAAAAAAAATATAGGTTTGCCCTTAACATTTACCCGATCGGAAATGGTTTTTTGCAATAAAGTCGCCCATCCCATTTTGGATACCTGACGCGAGCTGCTTTCCTGTAAATGCCTTTTCCAAGATGGATTGCCGCAAACGAGATGCCCGTTGCAGGTTGGCGGACACTACGGCTTCCAACTCCTCCACCACGCTCAGCCGACGCTCTACTTCTGCAACGATCCGTGTCTGTTCGGAGAAGGGGGGGAGCGGAATGGCCAACGCATCAAAGCGGCTTTTGTTTAAAATTGGAAGCGTGGTGGACGACGCTTTGTCGATGATCTGCCGCTGTCCAAATGGACTGCTGAAAATCCAGAAGACAAAATATGGCGATACTAAATCGGTAGGTAATGTGAGCGCGT
>CAILNN010000305.1 GCA_903835555.1 uncultured Verrucomicrobiota bacterium | reverse complement strand
GACCAATTGGCCCAAGCCGATGAACTTTCTCAACGCGGTGAGCCAGATCGGGCCATTCGATTACTCCGCCAGGCGCTCGTTTATCACCCAAATCATTCGGCTTTGCTTAACCAATTAGCCGTTGCCTTGAATCGTGCCGGACAACCGGACGAGGCGATTCAATTCGCCAATCGTGCCATCGATGCAGATACCAACTCGGTGGCGGTTCTGGTCACCCGGGCTCTCATTCAGGCTCATCGCGGTCAGTTTCAAGCGGGTATCCTCGATGCTCGCCGTGCCCTTCAACTGGCACCGGGATTAACCCAAGCCCACTTGGCTTTGGCCGAAATCTGGCTCGCCCAGGAGCAGGACAGGGAGGCGATTGCCGCCCTTCAAGACGCGGCAAAATCGGATCCCCATAACGCCGAAGTTCTGGCCGAAATGGGGGATATCTATTGGCACAATTTGGGGGAAAAAGGGACTGCCATGACCCATTATCAGAAATCTATCGAGTTGAATCCAGCTCTCGTTAGAGCACGAGGACACCTGGGCCTGCTTCAGTTGGAAACAGGCGATGCTCCAGGAGCACGACAATCCTTGATGGATTTGGTCCGAATTGCTCCCGACTCCGTCGAACGTCGGGATTTGGAAGCGGCATTGACGTCCCGATGAACAAAATACGTCGCCGGATTCAATGGTGCACATCGGCCGCTATGGTGGCCATGTGTTTAGGGTGCAGGCGCGCAGAACCGGTATCGCCTCCACCAGCGCCTCCGCCGTCTGCCGCTGCCGCAAAAACACAACCGTGGTTTGAGCGAATTCCAGAAAGCAGCGGCTTCGATTTTGTTCATCGCTCAGGTCACCGTGAAAAGTTTTTATTCCCCGAAATCGAAACCGGCGGAGTAGGACTGATTGATTATGACCAGGATGGACTCTTGGATATCCTCTGCATCGACGGCGGTTCCGTCGATCCTTCCCACCCGGCATCCCCCCGCCACAGACTTTATCACAACTTGGGCAATTGGAAGTTTGTCGATGTGACCACGTCTGCCGGTCTCGTTTGCTCGAAGGGCTACGGAATGGGCTGCGCGGTGGGCGATTTCGATGGGGATGGGTGGCCTGATATTTACATTACCCAACTCGGCTCCAATCGGCTTTTTCACAACAATCGCAACGGGACATTCACTGACGTGACCGAACCTGCTGCTGTTGCCTTCCGGTCTTGGAGCACCAGCGCCGCGTTCCTGGATTACGATGGCGATGGCAAAATGGACCTGGCCGTCGTGAATTATGTCCGATGGTCTCCAGAACGCGAAACCGAATGCTTTTCCGCCGGAGGACGCAGGGATTATTGTTCACCCTTAAACTACCACGCTCCCGCCCCGATGGTGCTCTTTCACAATCGAGGTAATGGAACATTCGAGGATGCAACGGAAAAAGCGGGACTTCTCACGGCCTACGGGAATGGCTTTGGAATTGCCGTCGGCGACTTTGATCACGATGGACGATTGGATATGTACATCGCCAACGATGCGACTCCCAACCAGCTCTGGTTAAACCGTGGCGACGGAACCTTCTTGGATGACGCGATGCTGCGCGGATGCGCCCTCAATTCCATGGGAGTTCCCCGCGCAGGAATGGGAGTCGTTGCCATCGATCTTCTGCAAACCGGTTGGCTTGACCTCTACGTCACCCATCTTGTTGGAGAAGCCAATGGCTTGTTTCGCAATCAATCCGGCAGCTTCTTGGATGCCGTCATGCCTAAGGGACCCATGGCCGGAAGCACCGCTTACACCGGCTTTGGAGTTGGCTTTGGTGACTTCGATAACGATGGGCAGGCCGATCTCTATGTGGCCAACGGTCGCGTGCGGTTGGGGGGACGGATTTGGTCTCCGGAAGACCCCTACGCCGAGCCGAATACTCTCCGTCGTGGTTTGGGGCAGGGGCAGTTCGAGGAAGTGCTTCCAATCGGCGGTACCGACCCTGTCCTATTAAAGACGAGTCGTGGACTGGCCATCGGCGATCTCGATAACGACGGCTTGTTGGATTTGGTCATTGTGAATCGCGATGGACCTGCCGATCTCTTGCGAAACCGTGTCCCGAAGTCAAACCATTGGCTTGGATTGAGGGTCATGGATCACCAGCAATGCGTGGCAGTACATGCCGTGGTTCTAATCGAATCCGGCCGCAAAAGACAATGGGCTCAGTGCCAACCCAATCAAGGCTACTGCTCCAGCCAAGACCCGCGGGTGCATTTCGGCCTCGGGCAAGAGACCCGTGTGGACCATGTTTGGGTCCGATGGCCCAATGGTCAGTCAGAGGAATTTGGACCGACGGTTGCAAATGCGTATATCACGGTCCAACAAGGTGCCGGACATCCCGCGCCCGGAATTTTTTCCTGGTGATCTCTCCATTGCCATTGACCTGAAAGGCCTCCTCGATAGGGTCGATGAATGACCCGTTGTTTTCTTGGACGACTCTTTTTGACCTTGGCCATTGGCGTCGCGGCATGCGTTGGAATCACCGGTTGCGGTGGAGGGGATGATGCCCCCAAAAAAATTGATGTCGCCGCTCAGGTAGCTGCATTAAAGGGCAATGCCGACGCTAAGCAGGCTGCACTAACTGAGCTGGCTGCCGGTGGGAAGAATTCGAAAGCGGCCGTCAATGATATTATTCCGCTTCTTAAGGACGACGATGCCGTTGTCCGTCGATTGGCCGTCTATGCGCTCGGTCAGATCGGTCCGGCAGCCAAAATGGCCTTACCCAACATTCAAGCCCTGTTGGCCGATCCGGACCGGGATTTGGTGACCTCAGCAGTCAACGCCATCGATTTGATCGCGCCCGGTGCCAACTCCGTCCCCCGCGTGCCCAATGTCGGCACCAAGTGATTCGGCTTCCATCGCGGCCAACCATCCCTTGGCTTTCACGAGAGTCTCTTCATATTCAGCTTCAGGGTCGGAATCCGCCACGATTCCGGCCCCGGCAAAATAGGTCGCCTCCCCATTGGAAACCTGCGCCGTGCGAATCGTGATGCTCAACTGACTTTCCCGATTGAAGCCCAAGTATCCGTGGCAACCGCAATAGGGTCCACGGGTCACGGGTTCGAGCTCATCAATAATTTCCATCGCCCGAATCTTCGGTGCGCCCGTGATGCTGCCGCCCGGAAAGCAGGCCGCCAATGCATCCAGGTGAGTGATCCCGTCTCGCATCCGGCCTTCGATGGTTGAGACGAGGTGTTGAACATGGGAAAAGCGCTCCAATCGGGCCAAATCCGGGACTCGGATTGACCCATATTCGCTGATTCGCCCCAAATCATTTCGGAGAAGATCGGTAATCATCACTAGCTCCGACATCTCTTTGGCACTGGTCTGAAGCTCATAGCCCAACCGGGCATCTCGGATGGGATCAGTCGATCGTGGGCGTGTCCCTTTGATCGGCCTGGTGACAACCTGTGATCCGCTCATTCGGAGAAATAACTCTGGCGAAGCCGACACCAATTCTCCTCCATTCAGGTCAAAATAAGCCGCATAAGGGGCAGGGGAGTGGGACGCCAATTGGCGATAAAGCCACCACCCGCCCTGCGGACATGATGTGGTCAGCCGCTGAGCCAGGTTGACCTGATAGATATCGCCCGTTCGGATGTAGCTCTGCGCCCGCCGCACGACGGCGAGGAATTGTTCTTGAGTAAACGTCGATGCGACAATCTCCGATCGGCGCTCTGTTTCTGGTTCAATCGTTTCTGGCTCACCGAGGTGGGCAACTAGAAGCTGTTGATGCCACCATCGGGCATCCACCATCGCCTGCTCCATGTCGCGGGAACCGTCCAACTGGAGACCGGTGGACACAATCCAGGCTTTGGACAAGACATGATCAAAGACAACCAAGCTGCCATAGAAGCCCACATGGCAGTCGGGCCAGCGTTCATCGTAAACCGCGCGCCTCGGAAGTCTCGGTTCGAGGAATTGCTTCAGGTCGTATCCCCAATATCCAAAGCATCCCCCCAGCGGAAAGGGAAAATCTACCGAGTCCAGTATCTCGAAACTGCCCATCCATTCGGCCATGACTTTCCATGGATCCCCAAATCGCGCTTCAACCCGCCCATCGGGGAATTGCACTTCGCCGCGAGCCCCCCAGGCCCGATAAACGACGATCGGACGTACGGTAACCATCGAATATCGATGGTCTTGTCCGGCAAATAGTTGGGTCCGAAGGAGCACCAGCCCACCCATTCCGCGAACCACCGTTGCCAGCGCTTCAGGTGACGGAAAAACCGACGATTCTTGAACCAATACGGGCATGTACAAAAGAAAACTGTCGAAGACTGATTGGACTGTGCCGCAGCAGGAGGTTGCGTCAATGCCTCGCGGTTCCGTAACGTCATCCCCATGACGAGAAGCGCATTTGATCTGTCTGGAGAGGTGGCCGTGGTTATTGGCGGTACCGGTGTGCTGGGGGGTGCCTTGGCCTCGGGTTTGGCCCTCGCGGGAGCCGCCATCGCCGTGGTGGGACGCGATGAAACCCGGGGACAATCAAGGGCCTCAGAAATTGTAGCGGTAGGTGGCCGTGCCGATTTCTTTCGCGCCGATGCCCTTCGTCGCGAAGACTTGGAAGCCGTCAAGACCGCAGTTGAAGAGCGATGGGGCAAAATCACCGTCTTGCTCAATGCAGCCGGTGGAAATGATCCCCGCGTCACGGTGACCGATGCATTGCCAGTATCTGCTTTGGACCTGGGTGCCTGGCGCGACAATTTTGACCTGAATTTGATTGGTGGAGTGCTATTGCCTTGTCAGGTGTTTGGTCCATCCATGGTATCCGCCCGTCATGGAAGCATCATCAACATCGCCAGCGTGGCCGCTCATCTTCCCTTGTCCCGGGTGGTCAGCTATTCAGCAGCCAAGGCCGCCGTCCTGAATCTAACCCAGTTCCTCGCCCGGGAATGGGCACCCCACCAGGTCCGCGTTAATTCCATTACCCCAGGATTCTTCCCAGCGGAACAAAACCGCAAACTCCTCTTCCAAGCCGATGGCACTCCCACCCCCCGAGCCAGGGCCATTCTTGGCCATACCCCCATGGGCCGCTTCGGAGAGTCTCAGGAACTCGTCGGTGCCGCCGTCTTCCTAGCCAGTTCCCGCGCCAGTTCGTTCGTCACTGGCTCCGATATTCGCGTCGACGGCGGTTTCCTCTGCCAAACCATCTAACTCCACATCCAGTGCCTCTTCTAAGATCAGCCCAAAGTAGAAGCGGCGCCTCGCCGCTTTCCCCAAAGTAGCTCCTTCCCCCTTATGAGTTCCCTCCCACCCGCATCGCAAGTTATCGCTTCGCCCGGCGAATGGGTAACCCCGCAGCAGACGGCCCGGCTCATCGAAGAGTCCTTACCGTTATCGACAGTGCGTGGGCAACGCGTCCTGGTGATTGTACCAGACCATACCCGGACCGCCCCAATCGGCATGGTCTTTCAGGCTCTGCATGCCCACCTCACGGGGAAAGTCGCTGCCCTGGATGTCCTCGTCGCATTGGGAACCCATCCTCCCATGACCGAAGAGGCGATCGCCAAACGGTTGGAACTGACCCCGGAACAACGCCACGGCCCGTTCGCCAACGTTCGCTTCATCAATCACGAGTGGAAAAATCCAGAAGCGCTCCGGCAGATCGGGGTCTGGTCCAAGTTGGATGTCTTGGAATTATCCGATGGCCAGATCGAAAAGGAAGTGGCTGTGACCGTGAATCGCAAAGTCTTCGATTATGACCATCTGGTGATTATCGGCCCGGTTTTTCCCCACGAGGTCGCCGGCTTCAGTGGTGGTAATAAATACTTCTTCCCCGGTATTAGTGGCCCGGAGGTACTCGACTTTTTTCACTGGCTCGGAGCCGTGGTTACCAACATGGAGACCATTGGTGTGAAATGGACAGCCGTGCGCCGCGTGATCGACCGAGCCGGTGCCCTGATCGATCGCCCGAAGACCTGCTTTGCCATCGTGGTCGACCGTGGCCAAGCCGCAGGTATTTATGCTGGAACGCCCGAGGCAGCCTGGACTGTCGCCGCCGACCACTCCTCGCAGCAGCACATCGTCTGGCACGACCGCCCCTACCACACGATTTTATCCTGTGCAGCACCCATTTACGACGAGCTTTGGACCGGCGGCAAGGCCATGTACAAACTGGAACCGGTCCTGGCGGCGGGTGGCGAATTGATTATCTACGCCCCG
This sequence comes from uncultured Verrucomicrobiota bacterium, assembly GCA_903835555.1. Taxonomy (GTDB): domain Bacteria; phylum Verrucomicrobiota; class Verrucomicrobiia; order Limisphaerales; family UBA9464; genus CAILNN01. Next base: position 46,092 of record CAILNN010000305.1, on the reverse strand, counting down.
CATATCCACGAAGTCAGTGAAACCCACGGCAAGTTTATCCGGGAAGTCGGCTATCACTGTCGCGACTACTTCGTAAAGCAGTGGGACCGGTTTAAGGACTATCCGTGGGGTAGTTTGGCCCACTGCACCCATGTCTTTGGTAGCGGCACCTTTATAGATAGCGTCGAAACTCCCAGAGCCCGTGTGACACTCGCGACGGGCATTCCCGAAGCCGTCTGCCGCGAAATCAATTTGGGATACCGCGATTGGCGTCAGATCAATGTTGCTTCCTATGCCGGACGGCAGTCCGAAGGGATTCTGCTCGAACCCAAAGCCGGGGAGACCCTGCACCGCCTGCGGTAACCAATTGCCATGCCCCCGCGCCTCCTGGGAAGGACGAGCTTCTGCGAGTCCCTGATCGATTGGGGGACAGTCCCCATAAAGCCCATAAAGCCCGGTCAATTCGCGAACCTAACGCCCATTTATATCGTGCCCACCTTCGAGTACTGCGCATGGAAAGCCGCCAAATACCAGCCTGTTACCTACCTCAAAAAATGACACGTAACCAATTGAAGCAAAGCAACATCGGTAGGGCGAGACTCCGTCGAGCCATCGGCGGTCCGAACCACGCCGCCACCGCTAATTATCTTGCCTGCCCCTAAGCGTCCTGGGTGGGATGCTCTTAAATCGCAGAGCTCCAGACCTGCTCAGCGGTCCTCAACAGAATCGTGCGCCCGATATTTTCGATCCCGCTGGCAAGTTACACTTGCATCAATCCCACATCTGCGTAACTTCCCCTGCCCGCGACCGGCGGGTTGGTAGCTCAGCGGTAGAGCAGCGGCCTTTTAAGCCGTTGGTCCAGGGTTCAAATCCCTGCCAACCCACCACGTCGGTTTTTGACAGCGGTAGTTGCCTAAGCGGATTAGAGTTGATATCGTCTCGACTTAGGCAGTTGAGTAGTTGAGTCGTTTAGTTGTGACCCTATCGTCCAGCGGTTAGGACATCGCCCTTTCACGGCGGGGACACGGGTTCGAATCCCGTTAGGGTCGCCATTTTCGGAGTATCTTTTCTGAGAACCCTTTCTGAAAACCTTTTCTGAAAGCCTAATTCGAGCCCCAATTTTCAAGTGCTCAACTATCCCAATGGCCCAGCTCAAGCGAAACCCCATTTACGGCTGGTTCGTCGGATTAATCCTCCTCTCGATACTGGATGTGGCCCTCTATAGTTTGTGGCGCTGGCGACGCCTCCACCGACACGACGCCGTTATCGTTGCCGCCGCCACCCGTTACGGCGTCCCTCCGTCCCTGGTCAAAGCAGTTGTCTGGCGCGAAAGTCGCTTCGACGAAGATGCGGTCGGTTCCAAGGGCGAGCTCGGGCTCATGCAATTGATGGAAACGTCTGCTACCGAGTGGGCGGATTCCGTTCACGCCAGCGCTTTTATCCATGAACACGTTCTGGACCCAGCCACCAACACGCTGGCCGGTACCTTCTACCTCTCAAAACTCCTCCGCCGCTATCCCCAGACCGATAATCCGGCGGTCTATGCCTTGGCAGACTACAACGCCGGACGTGGCAACGTCTTGCGCTGGATGAAGGGGGCGGCCGCCACCAATTCCCAGGCCTTTCTCCAGCAGATGACTTTTCCCAGCACGCGCTCCTACATTTTGGACATCCTGGCCAAGGCCAAAAAATACGCCTCGACTCCCGAGTGATTCAAACGGATTGGCTGACAAGTGGGTGTCCGTCCGGTTCAATTCGGTCGGATGATGTTCCGCCTTGCCTCCCCAATTTCAATCGGCTTGCTCCTGGGTGCCTCCCTGTTGCTCCTGGAAGGATGCAAACAGAAATCCACCGCGAACGCCCCAGAAGTAACTCTCGGTGACCTGACCCTGCGAAACGGACGACTTTGCCCCACGGGCACCACCAATCCGTTCACGGGTCGGATGGTGGAGCTATATCCGGGAGGCAGTATGAAGTCCCGGACCGACATCTCCAACGGGTGGATTCACGGATTTTCCATCGGCTGGTACACCAATGGCCAAATGCAAATACAGGAACCATTTAGCACGGGCCTCTCTCACGGTCTGCGCACCAAGTGGTATGAAAACGGTCAGAAACAATCAGAAGCCCCCATCCGCTTCGGCAAGATCGAAGGCACCTTTCGTCACTGGGATAATCAGGGGCGGTTAACGGAAGAGATTGAAATGAAAGCCGGCGAGCCCGATGGAGTCTCTCGCGCCTATTATCCCGACGGATCAATCAAAGTTCGAGCCGTGTTGGCCAAAGGGAAAGTGATCGATCGCAAGACCTGGAAAGCCGGGGAATACCGGGAAAAACCCGATGGAAAGAAGAATTCCCAATAATGCTTCCGGTGCAAATTCACTCCCCGATAGACAATGCGATTGAGGATGTCCGCCAGGTCGTGGACTGCGCCAGTCCTCTGGCGCTTTGGAACCGACCGTGACATCGACGACTGCCAGAGTTCACTCACGCGCTCTTCGGGACCTCGGGAAAAAAGCGGTAGTATTGATTTAGAGCAGCATCGGTAGGGTGGGAGGCCGCCTCGTAGCGCAGGATTTCCAGCCTGCCGTAACGCAGGTCTCCGGACCTGCCCGGCGGTCCGAACCACGCCCACCCAGCAAGTTATACCTCGACCGCCCCCGAAATCTGTGGGTGGGATGCTGTTGTTCCACAGGATTTTGTCCCGCCCGGCTCCCCCAACACCTCCGCCGGAGCCACCTCAATCTGATCCGCCAGGACGGATGGTAACGGCACCGATTCCAAAGCCCCGGATGGCGTCCGATGCACACAAACCACCGTCAGCTTCCCCCGGGCCAGTTCTTCGCGGGGACCCGGCTCTATTCGGGTAAATCGAATCTGATAACTCAACGACCGCGTCCGCTTTTCCACCACCAGCAACCGAATCTCTAGAAGGTCTTCGAATCGGGCCGGACGCCGGTAATCACACGAGGCATGGACCCGAGGCATTCCCAGAGGCGGGTCAAACTGGGTCATGATGATCGAACTCCCGAGCGATCGCCAAAAAGCGTGCTCGACTGTCTCCATGTACCGAAAAAAGTTCGAAAAATGGACGATACCGGCGAGGTCGGTCTCACTAAATTCCACTCGGCGAGTCGCGCGATATTCCCAGGGCACGGTTGATCCTCGATATCACGGTTTCTGCTTCAAGGTGGCTTCTGGCTCGCTGGACCCGCCCAGAGGAGGTGTTATCGACTTTCGAACCACGCCAATCACCCCCGCCGCCATGTCCTCATCCCGATAGCGCTCCATCACCGCCTTGCGCCCCGACTCGCCCATGGCCCGAAGTCCAACTGGATCGGAAAGGACTGTTTCTAATCGAGCCGCCAACGCATTGGGCGTATTGGGCGAATACAGAACCCCGCCCCCGGTCGCGTGCACCAGTTCCGGATACGTCACCAACTCGGGCTGAATCACCGGAGTCCGCGCCGCCAATGACTCAATCAGACAGAGTCCAAAGGCCTCGCTCTGGCGGGCGGGTACACAGGTGATGTCACAGTTGGAAAAGAACGCGATTTTTTCCTCCCGGTTGACATTGGGTTGAAAACGCACTTCGGCAGCAAGCCCCGCCTTGGTTAAACGCTGCCGTTGTTCTTCGACATACACGCTTTCACCAGCCCCACAGCCGCCGCCAAGAGCCAATCGGAGATGATTCCATCGCCCAGTCCTTCGGAGGGCAATAAAGGCATCGATCACGATATCCATCCCTTTCTCCGGACACATCCGGGAAAAGAATCCTAGAGTCATTGGGCTGCCGACCGGGCTGGGGGGGCGGGCAACGACGTCCCGGTAGCCGTCCATTTGAATCCCATTGGGCACGACATGAAGTTTCGCTGAAGGGATGCCCAAGCGTTCGCCCATCCGATTGGCAAAAAATCGACTCGCTGAAATCCATCCGTCCGCTTCGCCGCCTCGCTCGGCAACGGTCTCCCAGCTTTGCGTCCGCCACGGTTCAGCCATGGCATCCAGAAATGCCTCTTCGCCCTGCAAACAGACGATGACGCACGTTCGCAATTCCCGTTTCAGTTGTCGGATGAATCCAACCAACAAGGCGTTCGACAGAAGGACGGCGTCGGGCTTCGGTTGCTCCTTTAGCCAAGCCACTAGCTCAGAAAGTTCACGAACCTGATTCCCGTCCTCACCCTTCAGCATGGAAATGTTCAGCGCTCCCAAAAGGGAAGGGTCCGTATTCGCCGCTCGCTTCGATACAGCAGCCAGCAACCTCGGATGGTCCAACAATCGGCGGACCCATTTGGGTGCCCGCCGATACCAGCTCATCTTATGGGAAAGGTAGACATTGATTCCGCCGAAAAACGTGGGCGCGTTCTTTCGGACAGCCGATGTTTCGTCCAGCGTCATCGGCAGGTACAGTGGCACCAACAAGACGTCGTGGCCCCGGCGGATCAGCGCTTGCGCCAAAGCGTTGTCGCGAAAACAGTTTCCGCAATGCATACCTCCAGCACCCGGAGTCAAAATGACCAATCTCATGGGGACGGCCTTGGGGGGACTTCGTTAGTTTTTCTCGTGGATTTCATTGACCGTTAGGACGCCTTTTCAAAATGCCTTTGTCTGCAGGTGCTGCCTTTTTTGGCCAGAAGACAGTGCAAATGCGTTTTGAGTACACGCCGTAGAAAAATTTCAACGATGTTATGCCCACTGAGCCCCAATTGAATTTCCGCTTTGCGCCGGAATATTGCCCCAAAGGAGCAAAATGGGATAGCCCAGGACAACGTCCTGGGTTCGATTCACGTAAACATCCACCAGCCCTGAAAGGGCGAAACCTGGGCCTCGCATACTCCGGATATTCATCAGTTTGAAACCGTATCTTTCGGGAAATTCGTTCCAAATTTTCTAGGCCACCGCATTCGTGACAGAAATGTCGGCGCACTCGCAACTATGTCGAATTAGGCCGCCAAAGCCGTCCCCGGATTGGAGACCGACGTCTTTGGCATGCCGTATGGCAGGGGGGCGGGCAGTGCGGTGTATTCCGACAACACTTGATGCAGTCGGGTATAATCCCGATTGACGTCGCCGGACAAGCAGTCGGTCAAGGCTCCATTCATATCGGGATACCGATCAACCACCGTCTTGAAACTGACATTCGGATCATAGAATGCATACACCAGCCGACGCATGTTTTCGATGCCTTCGATCATCATCTTCCCGTATCCCTGAAAACGATTGGCGGAATAATCACCGAGTTGCAGCGCTTCATGCACGGCATCCGCCGCAGCGACTCCGCTCTTGAGCGCAATCATCAGACCGCTGGAGAACACCGGGTCCAGAAAGCCAAACGCGTCGCCGGCTAGAATCAATCCGTCTGCCGCACTATATTCCGAACGAAACGTATATTCGCTCGTCAGCCAAAATTCACCGGTGCAATTCCCCTGAGCCAGATGTTCGGATATCCATTTATTTTGCGGCACTTCCCGTTCAAAAATGGCCTTGGGATCGCGTACCCCATCGCGGGTTAGATACTTGCCGTCGGCAACTACGCCGACGCTGATTCGATTGTTGTGTTGTGGGATGTACCAAAACCAACCTTTGTCGGGGATGAAACCGATGGTCGTGGCTCCCTCGTCCAATCCTTGATCGCGTCCAGCCCCATCGTAATAGGTCCAGACAGCCACTTTGTTCAACTTCGGGTCTCCGCGACGCCACGCATTTCGTGTCGCAGCCATCGCTTCCCGCCCGGTCGCATCAATCGTGATTGGTGCCCGAAACTCGGTCTCGGAACCATCCCTCGACCGCGCCCTCACCCCGCGATAGACGCCGTCCTCCTGCAGGAAGGCGGTCACTTCCGTTTCTTCCAAGACGTCGGCTCCCCGTTCACGGGTGTTGTCCATCATCATTTGGTCGAACTCGCTGCGCAAAACTTGCCAGGTTTGAGCCACCGTATCCTTGTCGTAACGATTAAAAAAATAGAATGGCTGGGAAGCCTTTCCGGATGGAGACACGAATTGGACCGAATACTTCTTGATGAACGCCGACCGTCTCAATTTGGGAATCATCCCGATTCGTTCCAAGGCCGGATAAGTGAACGGTATCATCGATTCCCCAATATGATATCGGGGGAATTTCTCGCGCTCCAAAACCACCACCTGATGTCCCTGCTCAGCCAAGACGGATGCGGCTGCACATCCCGCCGGGCCGCCTCCCACCACCACCACATCGTATTCTCGAATGGTAATCATGATGAATCCTTCTTTTGATCGCGGAATCCCTCGTGCGAAGCAGGCGGCAAGATTTCGATGATCTGTGCCAGGACCCTCTCTCCCTCGCTTCTCAAGGTGTTTTGTCGACCGTAAAGTACTTCCGGTCGCCGAAGATGCAACGCACACGTAATAAATTCGTCGGCTTCCACCTCGAAAAATGCTGTCGGACGACTCGTGTACGCCAGCCCACTCTGGTTGAGAATCCCACCCAGCGGCAGATGCCCAGCCAAAATCTGCTCCTGTGCTTCAGAGGGAAATGCTTCCAGTGATATCCAGATGGCCCCGAACTCAACCGGCTGATTGTCTCCTTCCAATTCCAGAACACATTCCCGCCCATAGTCCTGACCAGATTTCCAGCTCGATAACAGGCGCAAATGGATAGAACGACCGTGGAATCGCTCCAGTGTTCGAGTCATATCGCGCTCATGGAATAACAGTGAGCGATACGGCTCCGGAAGTTCCACTCCGCTGCGAAACCGGACCATCGGAAGCGGTCTTCCCGCCCGACGATAAAAATCCCCCAAAGGCGTCACCTCCCGCAATAGGTTGGGGACGGAATGGGGATCGGCGGTGATCATCGGAAAAATTCAGGCGTATCGGGTCCCTCGGTGTCGGGGCAAAAAGAATTCCTGCAAGAGTCTGTCTATCTGCAAAAGCCCCTCCCGTGTCACCCCAATGCGGTCTCCTTCATCGACCAGGAATCCCCCGTCCTGGATGACCTTCAATGCACCTGCAAATTGGATTCTCGGGTCGACACCATATTTCAAGGTGAAATAGCTGGCGCTCACACTTCCGAGCTTTAGCAACAGGATAAACTCCCGGATATAGCGTTCCTCGGCAGTGGGTGTCAGCGCCCGATAAACCGGCAGCCGCCCGCTCTGAATAGAAGCTAGGTAGGTGTCGAAATCGTGTTGATTCTGGTAGTGCACCCCATGGATATGCCCAAAGCTGGCCACGCCAATGGAAAAGAGGTCGGCACCCGCCCACAGTTTATCCCGGTAAATAAATCGCGTCTTCTCTTTCGATCGGATGGCGGTGTAGGCGCTACCGACCGTATATCCCGCTCCCTCAAGAGCGCGAAAGGCCTCATCCACCCAGCGGCGCTTGGTATCCCAATCTGCCACCGGTGCTATCAGCGTCCCATCGGCTTTCATCCGCTGGTAAATGGTGGTATTAAATGGCACTTCCATCTGGTAAATGGTCACCGAATCCGGGGAAAGTTCGATCGTCTTTCGAATGCATTCGCGCCAATTCTCCTCGGTTTCCTCCACCATGCCGGCGATGAGATCGATATTAATCTGCGGAAATCCGACCTCCCGCGCATACCCAAACGCCCGATGAATCTCTTTGGAACGATGAGCTCGCCCGTTGATTTCGAGAATATGGTCATCGAAATTCTCAATCCCCAAGCTGAGTCGTGTGACGCCCAATTCTCTCAACGCCGCCAACTTATGGTCCGTCAGTGTCCCGGGCTCACATTCGAAGGTCACTTCTTCCACTTCATCCCACGGCAACAACGCCTTCATGCCATCGGTCAGGAATCGCAATTGATCGACCGATAGATAACTCGGCGTTCCACCTCCGAAATAAACAAAACTCGGCTTTCGCCCACCGATAACCGGCTGCTTGGCATACAAGGTTAACTCGGCCAGCAAAGCATCCAAATACCCCCGAATCTCCGATGAATCCTTGTCCGTATAGACCTTGAAGTAACAAAAATGGCAGCGCTTCCGGCAGAATGGGATATGGGCATAAATCCCCATCGGTGTATTCGCCGCCGGCGGACTCGCCAGGGCTGCTTCGAACTCTGGGATAAATTCCGGCTTCCAATGCGCGAACGGTGGGTAGTTCGAGACGAAATAATTGCCCACCGTGGTCTCGCGTTGGAGCGGCGGTGCCGCGGTTCGTTCCAAAGTAATCGGTGTGGAAGTCGAGGTCATGAAGCCTGTGGGTAAAAGGGTTGTTCGATCGGGTCCGGAATTATTTTGCCCCGAAGCAGTAAAGCACTCCATCGGCAGCCCCCAAGACGAGATTGCCATCGACGACCGCCGGCGAACTTTGGACCGGTTGTCCAATTTCGTAGCTCCAGAGCTCTTTCCCATCGGCAAGAGAAACCTGGTAAATCCGTCCGTCGTCAGAACCAAAGACCACCGAGTCTCCTGCAACCACGGGCGAACTATCGACCTTTCCCCGAGTCGGGAACACCCAAACGGCCTCGCCGTTCGTTCGATTCAGGCAATGCAGCCGTTTATCCCGGCATCCGACCAGTACCCGATCGGCGGTCACCGCAGGAGAGGAAAGATAGGGAAAGCCGCGGTCGCGATAGGTCCACTCCACTTTGCCCTCCTTCAAATCCACGCTCAGAAAGGCGTTTTCGTAATGCCCCACATACAAGTGGTTGTCCACCAAAGCCCCCGACGCCGCAATGTAAGCCCCCGCCTCCACCTCCCTCACCTTTCGCCCCGCAATCGCATCAACCACATGGACGATGGCGTCGCACCCTCCAAAGGCGGTCACCCCATCGCCAATGGCCGGAGACCCGTTGATGTAGTTTCCCGTCGCATACACCCAATTGGTCTTTCCGGTCACCGCATCAAAGGCGTACAGATTGAAGTCATAACATCCGACGATGATCTGTTTGCGATTGCCTTCGGGCAGTTGAACCCAATTCGCACTCGAAAGGACCTTTTCTTCGAAACCATACCGCCAAATCTCTTTGCCGGTTTTTGCATCAATACAGTAAAAATTGGTGTTGGCCGTGCCGAAATAAATCCGCCCATCGAGAACGAGGGGGGATGAATCGATGGGGCCGTCCGCCGCAAAATTCCAAAGCTTTGCTCCATCTTCCAGTTTCAGGCAGTAGCAGTTGGAATCGCCGGAGCCGAAAAAGACCCGTCCGTCAACAATCGCCGCTGAAGATTTAATCTCCGACCCAGTCTTAAATTTCCAGCGCAAAACCGGACTGCTAGGCAACCGAGAGTCGGTCACCCCGGTCAAACGGGGATTGCCACGATACATCGGCCATTGAGTCGAGGCTCCGCCCTCGATCAGCCAGGCTAACGAGGCAACAAACGCCAGGATGGACCACCGGGCATTCGAGCAGGTTCCTTTCATCCTGGGCAAAACATTCCCCATGCACCCGCCCTTGGCAAACCTATTGATACGAGTACGTATTAATTCCAGGTGCCATTACCGTACCGCAGGTCTCCAGACCTGACTGGCGGTCCGAACCGCGCCCCGTTCCAAACAAACCACCAAGCACACTAAAAGTCTATGGCACATCCCCATCCCATCCATCGTGATCTGGGTTAGGCACAGCATTTTGTAGTTACTACCACCGTCCCATGCACTTCCCGAGGAAAGGGTCATGGAAATGTCCGCCAGGTCGTGGACTGCGCCAGCCCTCTGGCGCTTTGGAAACAGCCGTGAAATCGACAGAAGCGGGAATACCACCCCTGCCGGGGTGGCGGAGTTTGGAAATCGATTCACCGGCGGTGTCGCTGCGCTCAACCACCGGCTACAGGCTTGCATTCCTTCGGGGTGAGACGGCGGGGTCGGTGTCGTCCCTGATGCCAGAGGCATCCGAGCTTGTAGCCGGTGGTTGAGCGCAGCGATACCACCGGAAACCAACGTCCCCCAACCCTTCTGCACCCTGAAGGGGTGCCAGCTCAATCGAGATACCGCTCGTGATAGGTCACCCCGGACTTCTGGAGAAACTCGACCAACTCTTCCCGGAACGTCTTCCGCAGGTGATGTTCCTCCTGCCGCCGGATGTAATTCTGTACCGAATCCCGTGCCGAAGCGCTGACCGTGAACGCCGCATATCCTTCCTGCCATGCAAACCCCGCCACGCCGACATTCTCCCGTACCCAGAGGGAGGAAGACTTCTTCAACTCGCGCATGAAGTCGGACAGGCAATGGGTGGACTTCAAACCTACCAAGAGGTGGACATGATCGGCCACACCGCCAATGCCCTGCGGTGTGCCTTCCAACCCGTTTACGCAGCCGCCCAGATATTCGTGTAACCGGGTGCGCCAGGAATCTGCAATCAACGGCTCCCGGTGCTTCGTGGCAAATATCAGATGATAGAGCAGGTGCGTGTGGGTGGATGACATAATACCACAGGGCTACCACCCCTGCCGGGGTGGCGGAGTTTGGAAATCGATTCACCGGCGGTGTCGCTGCGCTCAACCACCGGCTATAAGCTCGGATGCCTCCGGCATCAAAGGGGCTGGAATGTTGGTGTGGACGATATTGGGGGCGTCGATCCCGTGTAGGATCATGTTCATGATCCCGATCACGTAGGCCAGCGACTTCTTTTCCTTCCCGTAGAAAGTCCGGTTCTGAAGGGTGTCGAGGTCCCGTGTGGTCAGTCGGGGCTTGGCCAGGAGGTAATCGAAGGCTACACACAAAAAGCCGCACGACCCGCAGGCGCTATCAATGATCCATTCGCCAATCTTGGGATTCACCACCCGGACCATCGCCCGGATCAGCGGTCGCGGGGTGTAGTACTCGCCCCCGTTGCGTCCGGCATTGCCCATGTTCCGAATCTTGGCTTCATACAAATGGGACAATTCATGCTTTTCCTCCTGCGACCGGAACTTGAGGGAATCAATCCGGTCGATGATCTCCCGTAGATTGTACCCGCTGGAGATTTTGTTCTGAATCTCGCCAAATATCTCCCCGATCTTGTATTCCAGCGTATTGGGTCCGCTGGCCCGCTGCTTGAACCGTTGGAGGTAGGGGAACAGTTTCCCATTAACGAACTGGAGGAGGTCATCACCGGTCAGGGCGGAATTGTGGTCGATCTCCCCATTCTTCCGCTTGGGAGCAGCCCAGACGTCCCAGCGGTACTGCCGATCCAGAAGGTAGGCGTATCTCTTCCCCTCCAATTCCGCTTCCGTGGAGCGGTCCTCCTCCAATCCGTCGAGATATTTCAGGAAGAGAAGCCAGGACGTCTGTTCAATGTAGTCGAGTTCAGTCGTACACCCGGCCTCTTTCCAGAGGATGTCGTCGATATTTTTAAAAGCCTGTTCAAACATGGTCTAAAGGCGATTACTTAATTCTGTTGTCTTGCGGCCACAGCATCTCTTCCCAAGGGAGGTCATCGAGTGGCCACTTTTCGGGGAGGAGTCGGAGAATGCGACCGGGGCGGAATCCTTCGAGCAGGTTCTCCGGCTTGATGACGAGTTGGATTCCGCTGCTGCCGGGGTCGGTCGTAACATGCCTGATCTCCAAAACGTCGGCATACATCCGGTCGTTGATCTGGTCGTAACATCGCAGGGAATCTTCCGCCACGAGCGCTGCGACGCGGTTCCCCAGCTTAAAATCATTCGTGAGCGCGGGATCGAACCCGCCGAAAAGGGTTAGCGTGACGCGGCTTGTCTCATTATCCACCGCATCGATCCATCCAGGCAGGCCGTGCGCTTTTTCGTAGGCACGATGAACCTCGGTCTGCTGTGCCGCAGCTAGGGCGCGGCTTTCCTCATCGAGCCATATGTCGGTGCAGCGCCCCGGGCCTTTGAGTGTAGCGACGGTGATATTAATCAGCACCGACTGGCCGACGGCGAGATTGGTGAGGGCCCCGAAACCGCGCTCTTTCCAAACGCGCGTGGCGGCATTGACTTGAAAGACCGTGGGCTTCGGATCGGCCTTTTGGTCGGCAATCGCGAGACCGGTGACCGTGATCTTCCCTTTGTCGAGGTTAAGTGCATCGACGCGCCAAACACGCTGCTGCCGTCGTTGGAAACTGAAGTCATCCTCCAGCAGGAAGGCCGAACCGAAGCCGCCTCGGACGGGCAAGCCCGTCTTCGGGTCGAAGTAAAACTGGCCGTGCATGTGCGTGCCGATGGGGAGGTCGCGCAGTTCGGCGGGCGCACCGTGAAAGCGGAGCGTTCCGTAAGGAAGCAGCGTGAACCGCATCGCACGGTCGTAATCGTCCGTGCGCTGGTCGTCCCGACGATCGGGCCGAATCTGGCCGGTGCGGTTGACGTGATCCATTTGAATCAGCTCGCCAGCGACCTGGATTGCCGATCCTTCCGACGGGAAATGGCCGGGCGGGAGCGGGTAGATGGCGGGCTTCCGATCGGCGTCATCGGCGAAGGCCCAGGACCAAATCAATATCGCGAATGACGTGATGGCGAGGCGTCGGATGGAGGATGGCCGGTTCGTCATTCCGATTTCGTGGTTTAAACCAATTCCGATACCGGTCCCAAGCTGTCGACGAATTTCTCCGCGTTTACTTCCATCTTCTGCAACATCGTGAGCAGGAGATTGCTTAAATGCGCTTGGTCGTTCACCGGCTTGCCGCAGAGGCCGTAGTGTGCGCCGCTGTTGGCGAGGTCATAGGCTTTGATGATCGGTAGGTTGTAATCAATATGCTGGCCGTGCTTGAAACCAAGCCCTCGTCCGCCGGCGAGTATGGTCGGGAGATTGGCGTTGCCGTGGCTGTGCCCATAGCTCATGCCGCTCCCGAAGAGCACCATGGTGCGGTCCAACAGCGGTTCGTCGCCGTCGCGCGTGAGGGTGAGCTGGTCCAGGAAGTAAGAAAATTGTTCCGTGATGAACGTATCGCTCTTGCTCAGGCGGGCCATGACTTCGGGATCGCCGTTGTGATGCGATAGCTCGTGCCGCGTCTGCGTGATGCCGATCTCGGGAATGGCCAGCCCGTTGCCCTCGGTGCCGCTCATGTAAGTGATGACGCGCGTCATGTCCGTGCGCAACGAGAGCACCATGAGGTCATACATCGTGCGGTAGTATTCGCCAGCCTGCGACTTGGAGACGTCGCGCTGAAAGTACCCGTTCACGGATGGTTCCAGTTTCGGTTTGGGCACGTTCAACCACGAATCAAGCCGCTCGGTGCGCACTTCGACTTCGCGCACGGCGGTGAGGTATTCATCGAGCTTGGTGCGGTCGTCTCCTCCCAGTTCGCGGCGGAGGGAACGCGCGTCGTCAAGCACCAGGTCCAACACGCTGTGGCGACGGTTGAGCCGACGACGCCTCACTTCGAGACCGTCGGGTTCCTCTCCGAAGAGCCGGTTGAAGACATTGCGCGGGCTGTCCTCGGCCGGCAGCGGCACGCCGTCGCGGGACCAGGAGAGCGTGTTGATGACGTTTCCCGGCAGGCCGGTCCCGCTGGCGATGGAGAGTTCGAGCGATGGGAACCGAGTCTGAACTGACGTCACCTCGGCCATCAACTGGTCGCACGAAACGCTGTTGCGATAAGCGCCACCCTCCTGGCTTAACTTGGCGCCGGTAAGCCAGAGGTCGCCGCAGACATGCGCCGTCCCCAGACCACCGGGATGATGCAGCCCGCTGATTGGCGTTACATTCGCTCGATGCTTTTCCAGCGAGCGCATCGGCGCGCTGAACTCGTAATCGCGCCCGGCTTTGGGAATCTGCCACGTCAGCACGTTCACACCATTGGGAACATAGACAAAGACGGCGCGGCGCGGTCGGGCGGCGTCCGCAGCCGCACTGCGCAAAGGCACCATGCAATTGAGCAGCGGAAGGGAGACGGTCGCGCCGACACCACGCAGGAAGTGGCGGCGATTGAGCAGCCAGCGTTGGTTAAGGATATTGCTCATGGAGGTGCTCGGTTAACGTTGTTGAAAGAGGTCGGAAACTACCAGGGCTTCGACCATATCATGCAGACGGTAGTCGGTCTTGACCACCTGCGAAATCGGTGCGGCAAGCAATCGGCGGTCATCGATGATCATCGCCCGGCGCATCGCGTAGGTCGCAAGTTTTTCGACCAAGGCGGCGGCAAACTTATCGGTATCGGCCACGAGCAGGTGCCTCAACTCGGCGGCGTCAGCAAATTTCCGACCGTCTGGCAGCACGCCACTCGCATCCACTTGGGGATTGGCACCATCGCCGTCTTTCACGACTTCTTCCGTGCGCCAGCGGCCAATGGCGTCGTAGTTGTCGAAGGCGACGCCGAGCGGATCAATCTTGCGATGGCAGGCCGCGCAGTTCGCATCACTCTTATGCGCTTCGAGTTTCATCCGCAACGTCGCCTTCGGCTGACCGGCAGGCGTGGGTTCGATAGGCTTCACGTTCGCAGGCGGCGGCGCCGGCGGGCGATTGAAGATGGATTCGAGAAGCCACTTGCCCCGATGCACGGGCCGGTGTCGCTGGCCATCCGAGGTGAGGCTGAGCACGCCAGCCTGCGTGAGCAACCCGCCGCGATGATCCTCCGTACGCAAGGCCACGCGCTGGAATTGGTCACCCCGAACGCCCGTGACGCCGTAGTGTTCGGCGAGCCGGGCGTTCAGCACCGTCCAGTCCGAGTCGAGGAATTCGCGCACGCTCAGATTCTTTTCAAGAACCTCGCGAAAAAACTCCGTGCCCTCGGCGACCATACTCTTCTCCAGATGCGCGTCGTAGTCGGGATAAAGCCTTTTGTCGGGTGGGAACATGCCGACACGCTTCAATTGCAGCCACTGTCGCGGGAACCCGGTCGTGAAGCGCTCGGCCTTCGGATCGTGCAGCATCCGCGCCACTTCGCCTCGCAAGACCGCCGGTTCGTGGAGCGCATTCGTCCGTGCGAGCGCAAAGAGCCGGTCGTCGGGCATGGTGCTCCAGAGAAAGTACGAAAGGCGTGAGGCGAGTTCCCAATCGGTGAGCCTGGAATTCGCACGGTCTGCCGAACCCTCCACGAGATAGAGAAAGTCTTTGGCGCACAGGATTGCTACGAGCGCCGTCTTTACCGCTGATTCAAATTTCTCGCCGCTCTTCTGTTCGTTCTCGAAGAGATTCACCAACCGGTCTGTTTCAGCCTCCCGCAGCGGACGTCGGAACGCCCGTTCCGCAAAATGAGTCAGGATATCCCGCGCGTGAGCCGCATCTTCGACACCGCCGCCAAAGAGCTTCTCGTGTTGCGGCGTGGGCCACGAGGATTGCAGGGGACCCTCGACATCCACGAAATCCACGATGAGAAACGGTCGGAGCGGAACGCCATCCTCGTCCGTCAGCTTCCACTGCCACGGCTGACGCCCGGTGGACGATTCCTGGATGGTGGTGAAGAAGCGTCCCGGATCGTAGCGCCCGTGTCGCGGCAGATTCGACGGGCCGGGTGCCTCGCAGGTGAAGCGGATATCGTGATGCCCGGAAGAAACATGGAAGGTGAAATCCAGCGTCGCTGGCTCGTTTTCCTTCGTGACCACATCCTGCTCGAACAGCATCCGGTCGAGACCCTTCGCATACACCTCGATGTGCGGTGCGCGGCCCTTTGGCGGCTTCAAGCCGCTAACCTTGATCCGCATGCGATAATCACCCGACTCGGGAAAGTCCGCACCGACGTCCAGCCCGTCATGAGGCCAGAGCTCCACCCGTGCCCGGTCGGCCAGGCCCAGTTCCGCAGCCTTCTCACGCTGCCCATGGTAGCGCAGCGACCAGACATCCTGATGCTTGGAAAGCTTTTTTGGAGCGGACGCTGGCAGGGCCTCATTCAACACCGCCTCCGCAGCCGCGAAGTACTTCTCCACGTGGGCCGGCGATACCGACAGCACCGAACCAATCCGTTCGAAGCCCTGCCAATTCGGGTCCTCCGGCAGTCCGGTTGGGTCGGCCGGGTCGAAATGTACTCCGAGCAAGTCGTGAATTGTGTTCGCGTATTCCTCGCGTGTCAGTTTGTGGAAGGTGACATGTTCGCGCCGGGCCAGCCGCGCCGCTTCGCCTTCCCGGAGTTGACCGGCGATCCACTCGACCACAGGAGCGGCCTCTTCTGGCCGGGGTGGAGGCTCGCCTTCCGGCGGCATCTCGCCGGAACTAATCCGATCCAGAACGTCCGCCCAGCGCGAGGCCGCAAATGGCTCAGCGAAATCCCGAGCCAAGGTATCCAAACGGAGGTTTCCTTTCTGCTTTTTCTCGCCATGGCAACGGAGGCAATGGGCCTCGACAAATGGCCGTGCCACCGTGTCAAAACCATTCGCGACATCCCCCCGTGAACTGGCCACCGAAAGTAAAATGAATCCGATCCAAGTTGCGAGCGGCAACAGGTTTTGTCGTTTAACAGTCATCGAATTCGAGAAGAACCACGGCATTGCTCAAGCCTTCCGGTTGTTATTGTGGCGTGGACAGGAACGCCCCGCCGAAAATTCACCCGAAAATGCCGGTGAGTAGTCTCATCGAACGGGATGCACACGCAAGAAAGACCATCACCAAGGGTAAAGCCACCTCCGGATGACGGATGGCACAATAATCCATTGGAAGCATATAACTTCCGACAATCCGTCGGGAGTAGCCGGTGGTCGAGCGAGGCACGAGCGATACCACCGGATCAAACGCCAAATAGTTTCCGCATCCTGAAGGGATGCTAGCGAACCTGTCCCGAAACCTTTTCCGCTATGGTGCAATGGCGAAGTCAATTGGCCGTCCGCAGGACCCCGATCGGCTCCTATCAATCCGGTTCTATCCGTTGGATATCCTTGAATTTATCAAAATCTCGGTCGAACGATGCAACGGCAGTTTCCATAGCCAGTGCAGATGCGGCGAGGTAGGCGTCGGCAAAATGGGCGTTGCGGTCGCGGCAGCGGGCAAGTGCGTCGGTGATTCGCGACGCCTCCAGGACTTCAATGCCGCGTGAGTTCAAGAAGGAAAGAAGCGTGGCCGCAACTTCCTTCCTGGAAATATGATAATACGATTCAAGTGTGTAGAACACTTCGGCCACTATCACCGGGAGGACAACGAGGATTACTGTGCCCGACTCGGCACTTTCAACCAATCGGCGGGCTTTGACCGCCATTGCGTGCGGTTCTCCTGTGAAAAACCGCGCCAGGATATTGGTGTCAACGAGTTGTCGCGGAGTTCTTTTCATTTACTCGACACCCTCCTTGGCAGCTTGCTCGCCTGCTAAGTGTACTACGGCTTCGCGTTCGATCGCGCGACCGGGGTAAACCTTTGGAGACTTGAGGCATCCAAACAATTCAAGTGCGCTCGGTTGTGGGCGCACGACCACCGAACCGTCCCCGCTTAGCGACCACGACATACGCTGGCGTGGCTTCATCTGAAGAGCGTCACGAATCTCCTGCGGTACGGTTGTCTGCCCTTTGTCGGTCAGCGTCGAAGTTGACATGTTTTTCCATTACCACGATACCACGCATTACCACAAGGAGTAAAAAGGGACTCGATCAGTACCTTACTAGGTCTTATAGTTTAATTAAGAGGAAACGCGTGCTTTGCTTCTGCCATAGCCGAAAGCGAGGGGGATTTCCGCCAGGTCTTGGCCTGCGCCAGCCCTCTGGCGCTTTGGAAACAGCCGTGAAATCGACAGAAGCAGGAGTTCAAAGGCGCGTCCCTACCCAACCAAAGTACAAGCGGCGTCTCGCCGCTTTGCCCAACAACCACTTTGTTCGGCGACGGACAAAAGTCAGCGGTCAGTCTTGTTGACTGTAACACAAACCTTTTCCGGAGGCCATGCTGAAGGCATGGTAGCTATGACCTCCTGAATTCGGTTGAACTCCATCTTACTGCAAACCACGGATGCCCCGGCTCTGATCAACGCTGTGTTTCCGATATCATGTGACGAGACGGCGATGATTGGCAGGTGCGGCAAAGAGGTTCGACATTCCCGGACAAATTCATCTCCCTTGCCGTCGTCTAAGTCGTAATCCGCCATTACCAATTCGAAGGCGCGGGCCCGAAGCGCACTCCGGGCAGATTCCAGACTCGGAACAACCGTGACGCTGTGGTGCGATAGGAACTACCGCTTCACCAAAAACGGTTCTGCTCCCGTGGTCCCGCGGAGTTGCTCGATATAATCGCGATTGCGCACCTTTTCCAGATGGACACGCGCCGAGCTCAGCCGGGCCCGCAGATCCAACCGGCGAATTTCCTGCGCATAGCTGGCCTTTCCAGTCATCTTCTCCAGATAACCCGTAAACTTAAGCCAGCGTTGAATGTCCAAAGATTGCTTGGTGCGCAGGCGTTCCTCATACCAGTCACTTGTGAGCAGATGCTCGCGAGTGAATAATTCGCGAAAATCGGGATCATTGAGGCCTTTGCCCTCGTAGTGGCCATCCCGCATGAAATGCAACAACGCTTGGAGCGGCGGACACGCCCAGGCAATCGAACCGTCGGCAAAATAGCATTCCGCCACCCGCTGGTGCGTCGCCACGATATTATCGATCGCATCGGCAAATTCTTGAGGGTCCTGCAATTCCGGCTTCAGCATCTCGTCCGTCAAGACAGCGTGCGGATGGTTAAAGATTCGTCCAAAGAAGGCATTGACGAATTTGCGGGTCACCCGATAGCCCAGCCGACTCGCAGCCACGGTGCGGCCAGCAATTTCCCGGTCCTCCAACCGCTCCAACATCCCCTGCTGAATGAGCCAGCGGGGGTCCCGCTCTTCATTACCCAATCGACACCACAGTTCCGGAACCAGGAGCGAGATATCGTGATCAACCCGGGTCTTCGGTCCGAGGCATCCGGCACTGGTGAGAAAGCAGTGATACCCGCTCACCATGTAGCCAACCAGAGCGGCATTGAGGTCATAAACGGGAGGCAACGCATTGAACGGAGATTTGGTCATGGCCCCTTCACTCCCAGCTCCCGTGGTGCTTGGGGACTTGCCAGTCATAGAGGCGATGAACTCCATGAACAACTCTGGCAATTCCATGTAATGGATCGGACCATAACACGCTAGCGAGCGGATTTTCCCTTCAGCCGGGTTGTTCCGACGTCCAGCCAATACCGAGGTCACTGGGGAATGAACCGGTTTATCCAAGGTTAGTCGGCGAGCCAGCCGGGCACCGCGCTCGGCCATGTGGCGTGTCCTCGGGTCGCGTAAATCCGGTCGAGCCTGCAAATAGCGAGGATTCTTGGTCGGCTTTCCCTCGACAATTCTTGGAAATGCCGTGCACACGAGAAACGATACTGACGGGTCTGCTGCGGCGGTTTTCAACAGTTCCTGCGTCGGAACCGTAAATTGCCGGAAGCCAATCGCATCATCAATGATGTCCAATACCTGCTGCTTGCTCAGCGCTTCGTAGTTGGAAAAGAAGTTCCCCGATTCCGCGAATTCTTCCTCGGCGAAATGGTCGTAGCCGCGCACAAAGGCGTCGTCAGGACGTTGAAAAAGCCGGTTCTCCGTATTGACGATAAATTTAAGCGAATGCTGGATGGCTGAGTCCGCCAATCCAGATAGATGACCCCGTGGGACGGTTACGCTGGCGGTGATGTCGTCTTCCATCTGCACCTTCACCGCTGGATGAAAGTCCTTGCGCAACCCAAAAACCCGCCACTGATCGTCCAAGTCGTATCCAACGCGGAGAAACTGTGTCGCCAATCGCTTGCGACCGATCCGAAGTTCATTGGACGGTTGTCCATTGACCACATCGACCGCGAATTGGCTTTCCCACTGATCGCCCCACGCTGGCTTCCAAAAGCGTTTCACGACAAAGACCAATTCCTTGATGTGCTGCGGAATTCCGATCAGCCACGTATTGAATTCAGGACTGTAATCGCTGCTCGGCGTCAGCAACTTAATGACGCTTCCCAGCGATCGATCCGGGGCCAGGATGGCCCGATGGTCCTTCCCGCGGAAAGCAGGATCGCGAAAGCGATTGGAAAAGTCATGACGAATCAAGCTCCCGACAGCCTCAAAGTCCTTATGAAAATCAGCAACAAAAACCGGACCGTGGATGATGGCGTCGGTGATCGGCTTTGAGATTTCACTCTTGCCCCCGCCACTTACGGTGCACGGTTTATGACAAAGAACGCCCTCGGGCTTCGTGCCGATCAGCCGCCAGGCACGATTCCCCACTGGTTCTTCCAGATGAACCCGAAACCCACTCGGGAGAAAATAAAAATGGTCAACGCGGAGGTGAATCGATTGCGGACCGTTGGGTGTTGTCCATGAGACCGATTGCCGCTCAAGGTCAAACCGGGTGTTTTCCGGCACGTAGACGATCGATGGATGCTGGCGATCAATCGCATACCCCTCCGGCTTGATATCGATTGTCTCCCCAAGCAACTGGGCCGTGGATTCGAAGGTTTGCGGAAACTCATGCCGATGTAAGTTCGCATCATACTCCCCCGCCAAGTCGTAACAGGGAAACACCAGCGCTCCTCCCGCATGTTCCTCCTCTGCGATTCCAAAAAGGTTGGCGGCAAACGATATCTGGGTTTTGACCTCTTTCTTGCAGTAGCCGTAGTAGTTGTCTCCCAGGATGGTTACGATAACTCCGCTGGCATCACGCGCAGTGATCTTGAATGCCGTTCCGTCATTGTACCATTCGTTCGCGTCTTTCCAGCACATGCCATCTCGACGCTGCCGGTCCGTTGCGTTCTCCCATGCCGGAAGGCCCAGTTCCTTCTTCGTTACAGTCTTGACCAAATGAGGCGCCAAAATGACGCATCCGGTGTGACCTGACCAATGCTCCGGATCCAGTGCAGCGTCGTTTTCGGGAAGATTTGGGTCTCCAGCATTCCCGAAAATCGTCTCCACGAAATCCAAATTGCTCACCAGATTGCCCGGCGCAAAGAATCGGGT
Organism: uncultured Verrucomicrobiota bacterium; assembly: GCA_903835555.1. Taxonomy (GTDB): domain Bacteria; phylum Verrucomicrobiota; class Verrucomicrobiia; order Limisphaerales; family UBA9464; genus CAILNN01. Next base: position 25,365 of record CAILNN010000305.1, on the reverse strand, counting down.
TTCCATCCGTTGTTCGGCAATGAAACCAGGCACTTCCGGACATATAACCGGGCGAAGGTAGAGCGACACCCAGCATTTGGCTCGTTCCGACTGCGAGGTCGTAAACGGCAGCTCCATCAGGCTTTCCGGCGGGCTGAAGGCTCGCTGCAGCAGTCGACCGAAAACCCCCCTTGGTACCGCCTTCTTGTCGTCGGGAATCGGGATTCCACCCTCCGTGACGTGGAAAATGCCTTCGGTGGTCCGCCGATCTGACTTGGGATTATGGAGAACGCCATTTCCCACCCGGTAAGTGCGGATGATGTCGGATACAAACTCGTCCCGGTCGGGAGGCAAGGACGCCACGCGAGCAATTCCCGGTAGGTCTAATAATAACGTTTGGGGAGGAAGTCGCGGTGCCACCATCTCTTCTCCGAGGTAATCGTAGAGGAATGATTGGATTCGCGCATCAACCGGGCAAAGATGCCCGCTTAGCAGTCGGTCCTTTTCACGACTCCGGGCAATAAAGGAGGCCACCGTAACGGCCACCTCGGAGTTGACTCGTGCATGGAAGACCGGTTGGCCCAATTCGGCCAACTTGAGGTTGAGATAGCGAATTTCGGCGTTAGCGGACAGAGTTGTCGTGTTCATGGCGGTGGGTTAGTCCGTTCACCGCTAAAGAAGCCGGAACTAGCCTCTTTTAGGAAAGGAAATTCCACGCGAATCTACGCTTCTCTCCCCATCGGTCGCCGATGACCGCCTCGGGATACCCTACCTGGCTCCCGGATGAAGATCATCAATCGTTGTTTCGGATTTGACCTGCTCAAAGACGTTCAACAGAAATCGGTAGGAGTTCTCCCCAATACACGGTGATGAGCTCTCCAGCGGTCCAGCAACATTGAGAGTCCCTACCGAATGCTCCCTCAACCAATGGACGACGGTGGCAATTCCCGCCGGGTCCTCCGGATTGGGGCTGCTGAAAAGGATCGGTTTCCCCAGTTTCGCCGCTGTCCAACTGGTGTAAAGTGTTCCGGCATAGCGTCTTTCATCGAGGGCCAATCCCTCTGGCCATAGAATCAGCGTGGCGTCCGAGTCTCTGACATTTAGTAGCGTGCGCAACGAACGCGGAATCGACGGCGCATCCGGGCTTGCATCGGAGCTCGTCCGTTTCAGCATGAATTCAGCCGGGATTTCCCCAGCCTCATTTCTTCCGTCAGGTGGACACCACCCTCCAGTCTTGAGACCGCATTGCAGTGCCGCGCGCAGGCCCGCCGTGTCAGGGCCGGTCTGCCCTCCAGACACGACGCGGGTCAATTTTCCCTCCGCTTTGGCTCGGTCACCTCCCAACCGACAGGTGTAAATGATTCTCCATTGAACGGGAAATGGTAGCCGATCGCCGTTAACCAAGTCCTCCCACTGGGTTGAGTAGGGCATAGGCGTCGCTACTTGGATGGCTTCAAATGAGATGTCCGATTCCCACGGCAAGTTCCGAATAGTCTGGGTCCACTCGTCCCGGCTGATTTGGTTGTTGAGGGCCGTGATCCGGTCATTAGGACAATAAAGCAGGCTGATGTGGGGCATCACGTCATGGTTGGTGCCGCACGCATCCTTCAGGGTTGACAAACCAAATCGATTCGACAGGACGTTAAAGGCTGCCATAGCCTCCGATCGGTTTGTACCGAATGGCCATCTCTCGGTGTCCAGATGAATGTATAAAAACTGTGACCACCAAGTCCCAAAGCCGATCGGTCCTATTTTCCATCGAGGGCTTTCATGGGTTGCTCCCGTCAAGGAAGCGCGAAACGTCTCCACTTGCCTTTGTAATCGGGTAAGCTTATCTTCCAGATCGGATAACGAGGTGTAGGCAATCTCCCCGGTACAAAGCGTCGCATGCGGCTGAAAAGCGGGAACATGGGCACCCTGTACTGTCTTATTGATTGACGTTTTTACAAGGTTCGCCAATGCGGTCGATGTCTCCCATAGCTTCCATTGATACTCCCGGCTCGGCACCATCCAGATGGCCACAGGATAGCTCGCCACGTGAGAAATGGTTCCAGTAGAGGTCGTTCCAATAGAGGTCGTTCCACTCGAATTTCCACCGGTGACGGTGGCCCGGTGATCGCTCGCGATGGGATGACTCAAGTCCGTCACCCCGTTAGTGCGAATCTCAGGCGTGCCAGCTTCGGTGGCTGTTATGGAATGAGTCGCCCCCGAAACCGGGGTGGTCGACACACGGACCGTCGAATCGCTAGCCGAACCGACCGATTCTTTTGCATGATGCAATGCCCCACGTGAGTTTGGGCTGATCATAAAGCATCCGAGGATAAGTAAGAACCGTAACGTAACACGTCTATGAAGGTTCATCTGCCACCCATTGAAGAAATGCGGCCTGAGGAAGTCAAGTGGTTTTCTGAGGGATGTCTAACTCTTTGACTTTCAATGAGATCAATTGAATGCCTGAATTCCGGCACCAAAGGCCGGGTACTGACCGCAATCTACTCTACATCAATTTCTTAGCCCGGTCACTTTACCACAGGTAGTGGTACCTGGCCAGGACGACCCAAGTAATAGAGTAAATCCCGAATTTCTTGTGGTTGAAGGGTCGATATCAACCCCTCCGGCATCATCGAGATTTCCGATTGGTCCACCTTGTTCACCTCGGATCGCGGAAGATTGACCTGCTCATTGATGGTCTGAACCAAATAGCCCGAGGTTGTTTGGGACTTGATTATCCCGGTGATCACCCGCCCATCCTTGGTTTCCAAAGTCGCCGCCCGATATTCATTCGGGATCACCGCATTGGGATACAGGATATTTTGCAACAGGTAATCCAAGTCGCCCCGGTTGGCACCGGTGATGTTGGGTCCGACCTCTCCTCCAAAATCAAAAAGATGATGGCACTGGGCGCAGATTCGATTAAATAGGGCCCGCCCGCGGGGCGCATCTCCCGGTTGAGAGCCGCCTGCCCAGTAAATTCCCTTATATTTTTCCACTTCCTTCTGCATGTCTGGGCTCGTTTCGTGGATTACCCCCCACACCTCTGTTAATTGGTCTCGCAGTTTTTCGTCCTTCAAATTGCGCAACTGTCGTACCAAGTCGGCGGTCAATTCGCTCTTGGCCACCTTTCCTACTCCTACCGCGTCCAATAGCGCTCGGGCATGGCTCACGCGTCCCGCCAGCGTATTCAGAGCGTCCCGACGCTCCGCACCGTTCAATTCCCCGTAAACAGCCAGGACCGCCGTCGGTGTCCGGGCATCGTCGTATCCACCCAACCCGCGCAAGGCGATATCCCGGACGTGGATATCCGTCAGTTGACTTTGCAGCAGCGGGGCGAGGGCCGGATCATGGACACGCACAAGAGACTCCAAGGCCGAACGTCGCAACTCGACCGGTGCCGTTGGGTCAACGGCTGTTTGGCGAAGCGATGCCATCGCTTTTTCACTCCCAAATGTCAGGCCCAGAGATTGCGCCAGGCCACGAATTTCGATGTTCGCAGACGAGGTTAGCTCGGTTTCCAATGCCGCCCATCCGGCAGGCATCGGAACTTGACGTTGGCCTTCGACCGCCGATCGAATTCCTTTGAGGATATCGATACGAACCGCGTCGTCCGAAGTCGAGGTCATGAGCTCCGTCAATTGAGCCAGCGGCGAATTATCCGCGTTTCCGGTGACTGGGGCGGCCACGGCAAGGGCGGCAGCCAATCCAAGGATGGAAACTTGGCGGAATAGGGGCGAAAGTCGATTCTTCATGGGTTGAACGAATTGGAAGCCAAGCTCAACGCAGCGATTCTTCGAGCAATCCATTCCCGGACTCTGGGAATCCGCGAAGCCCGAATGAGGTCCATTCCGTGCGAAGGATCGGTAGCCACCGGTCCCTCGGCCGCGTACCAATACATCAACGGAAGATAATGATCACCTGCATCCTCACCATGTCCAACCAATTGGGTGAGCGTCGTCCAGCGGCTTGGAATCGGGAAACGCTGAAGCGCACTGGCGACAAATCGGCGGACAACCGGCGACCTATCATCCTTCGCTCGGCGGGTTAGTGCGGCAATGGCTTCGGCTTCCGCCGGCCCCCCCGGGGGGAACCATTGTGTCACGTTCTCAGCGACCAATTGCAAGCTCCAGCAGCGAATCCAGTCGTCCGAATCTTCCAGCAACGGCTTGGCTTCCTCCCAATTGAGCGGAGCCACATCATGCATTGCCCAAAGGTCACGTAGTCGCCCTGAACTCGACTTCTCTTCAGAAACATTCTTCTTCAATTCATTCCGAATGCTTGATGAACCGCTCGCTCCAATGAGTCGTGCCAGTTCGTCTCGGGCCACTGGCCGGGAGTCTCCCACATCGATTCCTGCCGACTTCACCGCCCGCTCTTGTAGCACTCGGCGTGAGTGAGCACTCATCCATTCATTGCGTGAAGGCACCAATCCCGCAAGTTCATCATCGGAAAGTCGGTTCAAATCAACCACCGTGTGTCGCTGGTCATTATAGACAATATGATAAATCCGCCCATTGCTCCGATCGTGGCCGTCCTCGCGGTTGTGATGGCATTGGTTTTTGTCGTACCAGTCGATGATATAGACCGATCCATCCTGATCGTAACGTTGATTCAAAGTTTGTGACCATGTGTCATTGAAATTCAGGAAGTCTTGGCCGTGATGGCCTACATATCCCGATCCGACAGCCTCAGGAATATCCATATTCAGGCGCTGGCCGTGGATGTTTCCGATGATCAGTTTTCCCCGGTATTCCTCCGGCCAACTGGTTCCCAAATAGCACATCATCCCCGCATGAGCATGCCCGCCGCCCACAGCGTCGCTGCGCCCATTGGCCGCATGAGGTCCCGAACCGCCGGCCCAGTGAACGTGATCCCCCACCGCTTGAATATCCTCGTAGACGTAAGGGAAAATCGGTTTGCGGCTTCCTGGATCGCGATGCCGGGCATTGCGTGCCGTTTCCGCTGCATTGATGGTGAAATGTTCGCCACCCTGGCGAATATAGCGCCCACCCTGCACCAAGTGGTGAAGATGCGGAATAACACACATTTCTGCCCAGAGCTGGCCGTGCTCGTCAAAATCAATTCCCCACGGATTGCTGCCGCCTTCGCTGAAGATTTCAAAGGCGTGCGTGGCCGGATGATATCGCCAGATGGCCGCGTCCACCCATTGCCGATCGGCTTCCGAGGCACCCGGTTTTCCAACATGGGAAGGGCAAAAAACCCCGTGACAGCCATAGAGCCATCCATCAGGCCCCCAAGTCAGGGTATTGAGCGTCTCATGGGTATCTGCCGTGTAATTCCAACCATCCAGCAAAATGCGCGGAGCGCCCGCCGCTTTCGGTACGCTCCCATCTTCGATCGGGATATACATCAGGTAGGGAGCCGCCCCGACCCAAAGTCCGCCAAAACCCCATTCCAGTCCGGAGACTAAATTGAGGTTGGTCATGACCACGGTGCACCGATCGAAGTGGTGGTCGCCGTTCGTATCTTCAAAGCACAGAATCCGGTCAATTCCTTTACCCTCCTCATGCCGACGCGGATAGCACAGGCCTTCCGCTACCCACACGCGGCCGCGATGATCCAGGCAAAAAGCTATCGGCTGGACGATGTCCGGCTCGCCCGCAAACAAATGGAGCTTAAACCCAGGCGGCAGGGTGGCCTTTGCCGCCGCGTCTTCCGGACTGAGTCCCGCGAAGGGCACGAGGTCGGCAGGCGGCGGTTCCGCATGCACGAATAAACCGAACAAACCGACCAGAAGCAGGCTGATGGCGCGAAATCTCATGGAAGGTGTAGAATCTAGATCGAATGCCGAAGGACGGCAATCTCCCGTTGCGTGTTCTGGCCCGCAGACAGGCCAATGCATTTTGAAAACACGCCCAAGAGCCCGATTTCAAAACGGCTCTCCCTCCGGGTCCGGCTCCCCGGATATGTCCGCTTCGCGAAACTCATCCGCCACCGCCCGGGGATCAGGCCTCCGTACCTGAACCGGTGCCCCATACGCCGGACGCAGGTTCCATTCCTCTACCAATTCCGACGGTATCTCCCCTAAAAAACGAGAAGCCTGCTGCATCGCGGCTCCCGCTCCATGGGTATAGCGCAAGAGCGGGTAACTCAGATAGAGTTCATCCTTGGCCCGTGTCACCGCCACATAGAACAACCGGCGCTCCTCTTCCAATCCTTCCAAATCATCGAGACTCCAGGCCGATGGGAATAGCCCATCGCAAAGCATGATCACAAAAACCACCCCAAATTCGAGCCCCTTCGCCTGATGAATGCTCGAAAGCCGTAACCGGTCCTCGTCTTCCTTTTCTTCCGAGGTGGATGCCTCCGCTTCCAAATTTGTCTGCAAGGCTAATTGGGCCAAAAACTCGGTCGTGTCGGTAAACTGCTCCGCATAGGTCGCCAATTGCTCCAAATCTTCAAGCCGTGTCTTCGCGTTTTCAAACGTCGCCTCGGCGTAGTCGATATAATCAGCCTTCAAAACCTGCCGGATCATATCCGAGGGCGAGAACCGAACCGGCGGCTTCTCAATCTGCGCAATCGTTGCCATCCAATGCGCCCATGCCGTCACCGACTTTTTCGAGACCTTATTGGCGATCGCGCCCAGAACGGGTGCCACCAATGGCATCATTTGTTCCTTTGAAACGGTCGGCTCCCCGCCGTCGACATCAGCCACCGGAGCCGCCGGACGCGGCTTCGCGAAGAAGGCGGCTTCGACCTCCAGTGCCCCGCGATATTCCTGCCACAGTTTGTCAGCGCTCTTCAGGCCCACTCCCGGCATCATCTTGACCATCCGCTTAAACGCCAGCTCATCGAATGGATTGGTCACCAGCTTGATGTAGGCGGCGACGTCTTTGACATGGGCTTGCTCAAAAAAACGGAGGCCGCTGGTGATCAAGAAGGGAATCCGACGCCGGGTCAGTTCCAACTGCAGTTCCATCGCATGAAAATGCGATCGGTAGAGCACGCACATATCCGCCAGCGGACGTCCCTCCTCCCGCAATTCCAAAGCGCGTTGTGCGACAAACGCCGCCTGCTCCGAAGCCTCGCCACAAGTAACCAGTACCGGTTTGGGACCCGACGGTCGGGCCGGAACCAATGCCTTGGGGAATTGCCGGGTGTTTCCCGAAATCGCCGCGTTGGCTAATGCCAGGATTTCCGGTGAACTCCTATAATTGGTCTCGATCTTGAAAACATGCGTCCCCAAATGCCGTTCCGGGAACTCGATAATATTGGCAAAATTAGCACCACGCCACGAATAGATGCTTTGCGCGTCATCCCCCACCGCCATCAGATTGCCGTGGCGCGCACTCAGAAGGTCGAGCAATTCGCCCTGAAGCCGGTTTGTGTCTTGATATTCATCCACCAAGACAAACTGGAACCGCCGTTGGTAAACCTCCCGGACATCCTCGTGGTCGCGCAAAAGTTCCAGCCAGCGCACCAGCAAATCGTCAAAGTCCATCAATCCCGCATCCCGCTTTCGTTCGGTATATCGCTGTTGAAGCTTATGGATATTCTCGATCTGGGTCAGGAAACTCGCGTGCTCTTCGGCGATGACCTGCGCCAAGGGAGTGCCGGTGTTGACCGCCTTGGAAAAAAGCTCCAGCAACACCTCAGGCTTTGGAAAAAGCTTCTTGCCATCGTCCAATCCCGATTCTCCAACGCAGGCCGCCAGCAGCTCCTTTGCGTCATCGCGGTCGGCGACTCCAAAATCCGGTCGATATCCCAATCGCTCTGGATGCCGTCGGAGAATACGCAGTCCAAGGGAGTGAAAGGTGCCTCCCCAAAGAGTGGTCAGGTTGGTTCCCGCCAAATCGGTCACGCGCTGCATCATCTCCCGTGCCGCCTTGTTGGTGAAGGTCAGCAACAGGATGCGCTCCGGCGGGATACCATGTTCGATCAGCCAGGCAACGCGGTAGGTCAGCGTTCGGGTCTTGCCAGCTCCAGCCCCGGCCAGGACCAAGGCCGGTCCGGGGGCCGCGCTGACAGCCGCCAATTGCTGCCCGTTAAGTTCAGCGGCGTAGTCAATCCGCAGTTCCGGCGGAGCTTGAAACGGATTGAGCTGATACTCGCGGGCCACGATCGGTCAGGGGGGCAGGGGAGGTCAGCGAAGATGGAAACCGAAAATACGGTGGGCACTACCCGCTTACCGCTTTGGTTAAAGCTGCAAGTGGTCCCAGAGGTCCGAGGGAGACAACGTTAAGTTGACGAAGAACGGACCGAAATCGCCAAAGCGGGCCGTCACTTCATCGAAACGCATTTCGTACACGATCTCCTTCACCGCATCCAGTTGATGGGCCATCAAGGTCACGCCCCATTCCCAATCGTCCAGACCCGTCGACCCAGTGATGAGCTGCGAGATACGGCCCGCATACTTGCGCCCCGTTTTCGCGTGCGACGACATCATCAGCTTGCGTGCGGGGAAATCGAGCGAATACCAGTTGTCGTTGGCCTGCCGTTTCTTGCTCATCGGATAGAAGCACATGATTTCCCACGGCTCCAATTCGGGATAGAGACGATAATGTTGATACCCCGCGTTGCGCTGTTGAGCAGCCTCAAATCGCCCGGGAAACTCCGGATGTCCAGGGACCACGCCTTCACGAGCCAGGATGGCCTTCAGATCATCATCCGTGGCCACATACTCCGGCAATTCCGTGACGCTTAGGTAGGAGAACACAGGCTGAAGCGTTCCCGGCGGAAAGGCCAGTTGTACTTCACGCTCCAAGCGGCTGAGCTCTTGCAATTCCTTGGCGATAATCAGGAACCCCAAGTCGGACTTTCCGCCCACACCGGCAAAAGTCATGATTCGGGGGGCGGCCGGTCCAGGTGCCGAAGCAACCACGGCTTCGAGGCGCTTCAACGTTTCTTGCGATTCGTCTTCCGGAAGGTCGTTCCAGAATACCCGGTCGATGCGGAAGAAAAGATGGCAGACGTGAACGCCTTGTCCAAGAGTCACAGAAGGGATGGCCATGAGAAATTCAGTTTAGGTCTGGTTCGCCCGCTAGTCGAGGGCGAGGGCGTAGTCGAGCAGTTGAGGCAATTGATCGAGAATCGCCGTATCGACCACCACCAACCGTGCCCCGGCCGCCACAGCGGCGTCCTGAAGCGCCTTGTTCTTGGCGGACGTATATCCGATTACCGGCACATGCTCCAGAGCCGGGTCCTTCTTCAATTCCGCAATGATGGGGCACAAATCCCCATGTCGCAGTGCTAATTCGGCTACCAGCAACATCGGGCTATGACGACGGACCGCCTCAGTTACCGACGCCGATGAGTTCACGGTTTGGACACGCCAGCCCAAGTCAGACAGGCGATTCGCCAATTGACTGCCCAGGAGCAACGATTCGTAAAAGACCACTGCCAACGGTTTGGTCACGGGCGGCCAATTTGAGCTTCCGGAGCCGGGCGGTAAAGCGATTATCCCATTTCCAATCGGTTGCCCTTTGAATCGCTTGCTTCCCAATTGGTTGCAAAGCCCTAGAATGAACCTGTGTTTCGACCGTGCATCGATTTGCGAGGCGGACGTGTGGTCCAATTGGTCGGCGGAACCCTCACCGACGATGGTGCGGGGACCCGCACTAATTTCACCGCCGACCAACCCGCCAGATGGTTCGCCGACCTTTATCGGAGAGACAACCTCACCGGCGGCCATGTCATTCAGCTAGGCCCCGGCAATGACACCGCCGCTCGCGAGGCCCTGTCAACTTGGCCCGGAGGACTCCAAATCGGTGGCGGAATCAACCTCGACAACGCCCCACTTTGGCTGGAGGTCGGTGCCTCCCACGTCATCGTGACTTCGTGGGTTTTTCGCCATGGCCAGCTCGATGCCAAACGCCTGGAGCAATTGGTCGCCCGGGTCGGTCGAGAGCGATTGGTTCTGGACCTCAGTTGCCGTCGTCGTGGCGATGACTACTGGGTGGTCACCGATCGATGGCAACGCTTTACCGACCTCCGCCTCTCAGCCGACACCTTCACAAGTCTGGCCGGTTCCTGCGCCGAGTTCCTGGTCCATGCGGTGGATGTGGAAGGTCTCTGTCGCGGAATTGATACGGGATTGGTGTCCCAGTTAGCAGATTGGTCACCCATCCCGGTGACCTACGCCGGCGGTGCCAAGTCGCTGGAAGACTTGGAAACCGTCGAACGCCTCGGACGTGGGAGGGTCGATCTCACCATCGGTAGCGCCCTCGATATCTTCGGCGGCACCGGCGTCCGCTACGCCGACTGCCTGGCATTCAATCGCAGCCGCCAAGGCTGGAGTCCAACTCCAAACCCCCACCATAGCCGGTAAATCCTTTGGCAGTCCAAGACGTTTCAAACGGAACGGAGGTGCGGGATGGTCCGCCAGGTCTTGGACTGCGCCAGCCCTCTGGCGCTTTGGAAACGGCTGTGAATTAGACGGCGGCCAGAGTTCGCTGGCGCACTCCATAGGTGCCAGGGCAAAAGCGGCATCAACCCGCCCACCCGCACCTCACATCAATTGACTTAAAATCGTCTGCGCCGATTCCCCTACCGGATGCCGAACCTGAAAACAGTCCGCATCGACATACGGCAAAGCGAGAACCACTTGGAAGGCATGAACCGCCTGACTTTGGCTCTTCTGGTAAGGAAAGAAGGACGCACACGAAACCGCGAAGACACGAAGAAAAGAGATATAAGCTACTGGTAAACAGTAACATCGGTAGCGAGACTCCGTCGAGCCGTCGGCGGTCCCAACCACGCCTATGGTGCAATGGCGAAGCTAATTGGCCGTCCGCAGGACCTCCGTCGAGCCGTCGACGGTCCGAACCACGCCTATGGTGCAATGGCGAAGCCAATTGGCCGTCCGCAGGACCTCCGTCGAGCCGTCGACGGTCCGAACCACGCCTATTCCCAAGCGCCAAAGGCGCGATTTCATACCAGCCTGGGCCAGCGGCCCAGGAAATCGGGCCCCTAAATTGTAAGGGCTGAAAGCCCGCCCCACGCCCGCCGCGCCACGGGCGGGACGCTGCCGGATCGCAGACCTTTTGTCTGCTCGGCAGTTCCTATGACTTTTCCTACGTCACGCAAATCCCAATTTCAAAAAATCTGCGTCAATCGGCGCTAATCTGCGGTTAAATATCTCTCTCCCCTTAAACGCGGCGGGATTTCTGCAACATTTTTAATCGGTCAAACTGTTGGAACTTGACTCGTTGGCCCCTTGTTTCGCAGTAGACCCAATGCGATTGGTCTTTTTTCGTGCATAACCTGTTGATTGTTATCGCTTTATATCAAAAAATACTCCCATCATTATCAAGGCAATTACTAGATATTTTTCATTCTTCATTTGTTACAAATGGTCTTCTTGACTTTTCGCTTGGGCATCGGCAGTAGTGATACCATGAAACCATTGGCAACGTTTGCTTCCGAATTTTCGATTTCCCTCCGGCCTACGGGTGCCTTTGGCCTACTTTGCTTGGTATCTTCGATGGTCTCGCTGGCTGCCGATACAGTACACATCCAATCGCTGTCGAAATCCAATCCCCTCTTTCCACCCGCTGAAACCGGCGGCGGTGTGTCCGGTGGGGGCCGACTAAGTGCCGACGGTCAGCGGGTATTCTTCTTGAGCGACGCCCCCGGTCTCGTCCCAGGACAACCGTTAGGCCACGTGCTCCAGCTCTTTGGTCGTTCGCTGCCCAATGGAGCCCCCGTCTTGATCAGTCAGTCGGCGGATGGTCACGGGGGGAGTTCCGGATCGGTCCGAGATTACGATATTTCGGCTGACGGTTCGCTCGTGGTTTGGTCCAGCAGCTCCACCAACTTGGTTCCAGGCGCGATCCCAGGTGTCGCAGACGTCTATATGCGCGATTTTGTCGCAAACACCCTGGTGCGAATATCTTCTAACGGACAGGGACAGGCCGGGTCGGGCGATTCGGGCAATCCAATCCTTTCCAAGGACGGCCGATTCATTCTTTTTGAAAGTCGGGCCGACAATCTGACCGCCTTGGATACACAGCACATTCGGAACGTGTTTCTCCGTACCCGGAACTCTGCAACCAATCTCCTCATCAGTGCCGCTGCCGATGGTTCACCTGCAAGCGGCGATTCCGCCGCCGTACAGATGAGCGCCCAAGGCGAGACCGTGATATTTCGAAGCACGGCCACCAATTTGGCCCCGGCAACAAGCGCCACACCCACCGATCTCTACCTGTTCCGTCCCGCCCTTGGAGAACTGACCCAGGTGACAGTCCCGGTCAAACAGACAAATTCCTCACCAACCACCCTTCTTTCTAGCTCCGTCGTTCTCAGTCCCGATGGACGATATTTGGCCTTTCACTTGCGAAATCCTCTCGGCATCAAGCCCACTTCCGCTGTTGGCGTCTGGTGGTTTGATTTGGCGGCGAATACCAATGCGTTGATTTCACAAAACCTGCAGGTGGCCGGTCGAGAGGTGGACAATAGCGGGCCGGTGATGACCCTTGATGGTCGGACCGTCGCCTTTACCGCCATTTCGGACCGCACAGGAACCAATCAAGTCATGGTCTGGAATGCCGATTCCGGCCTTCATCATTTGGACGACCTGCTGGTTACCGTGCCTCCAGGATTTTCCGAGCCAATCAGCAGCTCTGATCCCGTCCTAAGTCCAGATGGACGGAACCTCCTGTTTCAAACGTTCGCGGCAGTTCCCGCCGCCGGTGTCACCAACAGCGGAAACTATCGGCTCTACCTGCGCGATTTGGTCACCGGCGCGACTTCCACCGCGAATCCCACCGTTCAACCAAGATTCGATGCTGTGTTTCCTGAATTTAGTTCGGATGGGAGCTCCATCCTGATTCAAACCCAAGACCCAGTGCCGGGCCACTCAGACCTGAATCAACAAATGGACCTATTGACGGTGGACCTTGATTGGAAACCAACGGCCCTGGTCAGCTCGACACCCTCTCCCAGTGGCCCATCGACCGCCTGGGGAATGAGCTCACTCGACCGCTATAACCTGAGTGATGATGGTCAGGTTGCAGCCTTCAGCAGTACGTCCGTGGACTTATTGTCCAACGCAGGCGATGGCTTCCCGAAAATCTTTTCCTTTACCGAGAGCCTCGGCGATCCCCAACTGGCCAGCGGTTCAACCAACCCGCCGACCAAAGGATATCCGGTGCGGTCACCTCGGATTTCAGGCGATGGCCGGTATGTGGCATTCCTGAGTGAGAATCCTGGACTTGCTCCCGGTGTTCAGGGAACAGGAGCGACCATTTACGTTCGCGACTTGATCCATCAAACAACAGTCGTGGCTAGTTCTGTAGGAGGTCTCTTTGGAAATATTCCCGGTCTGTCGTTGACCGGCCCTCCCGCCATCAGCGCCAACGGGCGTTTCGTTGCGTTCCAGAGCACCGTCATTGGCCGGAACTCACAAATGTTCCTCCGAGATAGTCAAACGTCTAATACCATATGGCTAACGTCGCCCACTCTCGGCTTTTCAACAAGTCTCCCTCTTGCTTTAGAGCCTGGACCCGAGATGAGCGCCGATGGTTCAACCGTGGCCTTCTTGGGGCAACCCACGGCCACATCCCTGTTTCTCTACACCACGTCTCCGGCAAAATTGTCTCTCGTAGATATTGGAGGCAACCTTCGACCATTCAGCATCAGCCTCAGCGCATCTGGCGAGCGCGGTGCATTTCCTGTCGGGTATTGGTACAATAGTCAAATATTGGGCGTCCTTTGGCACGATAATCGGACCGGCTCAAACAACTGGGCAGCTACAGGGACCCGACTCACCGACCAATTCACAGACGTCCATATTTCCGCCAATGGCCAACGAATCGTATTCGCGTCAAATTTCACCCCCCCGGGCTCAACGGCAACCAATACCTTCAGCCAAATCTTTGTCTTTGATATTCCCACCGCGACTTTGACCCAGATCAGCATGCCCATCGGCGGCGGCACTGCCGATGGTCCCTCCCGTTCACCCGCGATTAGTGGCGACGGGCGGTGGGTGGTTTTCCGAACCGACGCATCAAACCTGGTTCCTTATGTCCACGGCAGCCCGGGACAAATCTGGCTCCGGGACCTAAACACCGGCCTGATGGCTTTGGTATCCCATCGTTTGACCGATGGACAGCCGGCGGACCTGCCGTCCTCCGAACCCCAAATCAGCGCCGACGGTTCGACCGTGTTGTTCACCTCGTTTGCCGACGATTTGGTGGCATTCGATAATAATGGAACCGGCGATGTGTTTCTCGCCACGGTTCCCGATCCGTCCACATTTGACGGCAATGGCAATGGGCTCCCCGATGCCTGGGAGTTGAAATACTTCGGCAATCTGAATCAGACCGCCAGTGGTGACTTCGACGGCGACGGCATCAGTAATCTCGATGAATATCAGTCGGGAAGCGATCCGCGCGATCCCCATTCCTTCCTCCGGTCTGCGGGTGCCTATATCACGGCGCAGGACCAGTTCCAAGTCACCTTCCAAAGTTTCATCGGTATCATCTATCAACTCTTGGAATCGAAAACCGCAAATGGTGGCAGCTTCAGCCCGGTCGGTTCCAGTGTCGTGGGTACGGGAGGTTCTCTCACGCTCTCGATTCCGCTCTCAGATTCACAAGGGTTCGTCCGATTGTCAGCCCATCGCTAACAATGTGATGATTCTATACAGCCATCTATTAGCTCCATCTGAACGACGTTTTATGAAAACCTCTCTCCGATCAAATCGAAGCAACGCGGCAATCGGATCGTCCAACGACGCCTTTACACGAATTGAACTCGTGACGGTGATTGCGGTGGTTGCCGTCCTCGTCGCCATATTCCTGCCAGCTCTCTCCGAGGCTCGCCCGACCGATAAGGCTATCGTCTGCCTCAACAATGGACGCCAACTGGTGCTCGGTTGGATTCTCTATGCGAATGACAATCACGGAGGACTGGTGACCCCATTAAATGATGGCAGTGCCCAAACCCGAAATCGCCCCATTTACGTGAATGGCGACATCAGCGACTACGCCAATCGCGGCAATACCAATATCTCAGTCATCACCAACGGTCCCCTCTTCACCTACACCCAAAGGGCTCTGGATATTTACAAATGCCCTTCGGACGATTCGGCGAATGGGCAATTGTCCGGGCTCAATCACGCCGGAACGCCCCGAGTCCGGAGCCTCTCAATGAATGAAGCTTTCGGCTTTGGCTCTTGGCTTCCATCAACCAAGTACCGCCTCTATTCCAAGACCGCTGACGTGGTGAACCCGTCTAAAACGTTTGTGACCGTAGATGAGCACCCCGATTCGATCAATGACGATTCTCTCTCTGTGCAAATGGTTGACCCGGGAGCTGTGACTGGAAGTCTGATCGATTTGCCCTCCAGTCTTCACCAGGGTGCGTCCGCGTTCACCTTCGCCGACGGACATTCCGAGGCGCATCGCTGGTTGAGCTCCAAACTGAAGCAGGCCGTACACTACCAGACAGACGGAGCTAGTCTGGTCGTTCCCATCTCTGCCCCCGATGGGTCGCTCCAGGATGCACGATGGCTTTCCGATCACACCACGGTTTTGAAATAGCGTTGGCCAATCCTCGATATTGCGTCCCCGGAGCGCTAATCTGCGGTCAATCACTCCTCCGTCGACTCCACCGGAGCCGCCTTCAACCGCCGCCGTTGATACCAGGCCACCCCGATCAAATCAAAAATCCCCCGACCCAGCCGGTTCCACACACCATACTTACTCACCCCCGCCACCCGGGGACGATGATAAACCGGTATCTCCTGGCATCGACTCCCATTTCCAGCCACCAAGATGGGCAGGAACCGGTGCAGCCCGTTAAAAGGAAAAACCCCGGCTAAACTGGAACGCCGGAATGCCCTCAATGCGCAGCCCGTATCAGCGAAATCGTACCCCAGAGCTGCCTTGCGCGCGACTCTGGCGATGCGCGAGGATATCTTCCGAACAAAGGTGTCTTGTCGGTTTTGTCGATGCCCACAGACAAAATCGAGCGAGCCGAGCATTTCCACCATGCGAGGGAGATCGGCGGGATCATTCTGCAAGTCACCGTCCAGAGTGCAAAGCACCGGGGCATTCGTACCCGTGATCCCGGTCCAGACCGCTGCGCTTTGACCTTGATTTCGCGTGTGGCGCAGACCGCGGACCCTGGGATTGGCCCGATTGGCCGCCTGAATTCGCGCCCACGTGTCATCGGTGCTGGCGTCGTCAACCAGCACCAATTCCCAGGACTGCCCGCAGTTGGCAAATGCCTTCCCAACTTCCTCAACCATCGGCCCGACGTTCGCCGATTCATTAAACATCGGCACGATGATGGCAATATTGGCAGGTATTCTATCCATCACGCGTGCTTCACGTCCACCCACTGCGAAGACCGGGCCGAATTGAGCACCGCGTCAACCACGTAATCTGTGGCGAGACCGTCACGGAAATTCGGGCGGGCAGGGGTCCCCGTATCCAGGCCCTTGAGGAAATCGGCGACTTGGTGCACGAAACTGTGCTCGTAGCCAATCTGTAGCCCCGGCACCCACCAGTTTTTCAAGTACGGTTGATCCCCGTCGCTCACATGAATGTTGCGCCACCCGCGGACCAATCCCTGGTCGCGATGATCGAAATATTGCAAGCGATGCAAGTCGTGCAAATCCCAGGAAATCGAAGCGTTCTCGCCGTTGATCTCGAAGGTATACAGGGCCTTGTGTCCGCGCGCGTAGCGAGTCGATTCGAAGGTCGCCAGGGAACCGTTATCAAATCGGGCCAGGAAAGCGCAGGCATCATCAATGCCTACTTTCTCAACCTTACCACTCGCATTGTGCTTGCGCTCTTTGATGAAGGTTTCGGTCATGGCAGTAACCGAGTGAATCGGACCGTTTAGCCAAAGCGCGGTATCAATACAATGTGCCAAAAGGTCGCCGGTAACACCCGAACCCGCCGCTGCCGCGTCCAATCGCCAAAGCCCGGCACCCCCCTGCGGCAATTCCGGATTGATGGTCCAATCCTGCAAGAACTTCGCCCGGTAATGGAAAATTCGCCCCAGTCGACCCTCGTCGATCAATTGCTTGGCCAGAGTGACCGCCGGACAACGCCGGTAGTTGTACCAGACCATGTTCGGCACGTTGGCCGCCTCAATGGCTTCAACCATCTTTTCCGCCTCTAGCGGATTCATCGCCAGCGGCTTTTCGCACAGGATCATTTTGCCAGCCTTGGCTGCAGCCAGAGCGATTTCGGCATGCAAATTGTTCGGTACCGCTATGTCGATCAGGTCGATATCAGGCCGGGCCACTAGTTGCCGCCAATCGGTCTCGATCGATTGATAACCCCACCGGGCGGCAAAGTCTTTGACTTTGGCCTCATCCCGGGCGCACACGGCTTGCAAGACGCATTCATGCTCCGAATCAAAGAAATGCCCAACCTTGGCATAGGCATTCGAATGGGCGCGCCCCATGAAGCCGTAGCCGATCAATCCAATACGAAGTGGTTTCTTGGCCATAGTGTGAATGATGAAAGAATCGCTAGTAGTGTGTGGTCTTGGAAAGGTGATGTTCAGAGCATTGGTTCAAACCGACCATCCGTGGTTTTCGCGCACCTGAATCATCGCCGCCAGGATGTTATTCCAGGTTTCCTGGCGCATCAGCATTTCATTGGGAAACATGCAGCCGTCCCAACAAATATGCTGAACCGCACGATTCACTTTGGCGTCGTCATCGCGCAGCCAATAACCAGAATCACGGGGTACATTGAGCTTTCCAAACGGGTCGGTGACCGGGCAATGACGTCCCGTCTTGTCGTGGGTACCCGAGCCTTTGACCGTCGCGTCATTCTGGGCGACGTGAAAATCGATCATCCACGGGCGAAGGGCCGCCGTCATGGTCTTCATCGCTTCGTGGAAAACCCCTGGCTCCCAATGGAAATCCGCAGGCACAATCCGGTGTTCCGGGGCATTTTCTCCCAGCACGTAAAGCAGGGTATGCGCCATGTCTGCCTGAAACCCGACCACGCCAGGCATCCCGACCGTTTCAAGCAGCCGAACCATCCATTTCCAGGAATGCATCGCCCCCCAACAAATCTCCCCCTCAGCGGCCAGTTTTTCGCCATGGTCCAATGCCACTTTGGCTCCTTCTTTGAACGTAGCAGCAATCTTCGCGGTATTGCCTTCCGGGTCCGTAGCCCAGTCATGGACAGATGCCGCCGAATCAATGCGTACCACTCCATAGGGACGCACCTTTAATTCCCGCAGCTTTTCAGCAATTCGGCACGCTTTGCGGACCGCTGTGACCCAATTTGCAGTTTGTGTCTCACTGCCCATCGCCGACCCATCAAACCAAACCGGTGCCACCACCGAACCGACCGAAAATCCATGGCTGTGAATTTTTTCCGCCAGGCGCTGAATGCCATCATCATTCAAATCAATCGAGATATGCGGCTCATAGAGGAACAAATCCACGCCATCAAACTTTGTCCCGTTGACCTCGGCCTTGGCCGTCAGGCTCAGCATGGTGTCGAAGTCGATAAAGGGTTCGGCTCCTGGGCTACCTTTGCCAACGAGGCCAGGCCACATGGCATTGTGAAGTTTCGGGAATAGATTGGGGGCGGCGGACATAGGCGGTGGAAGTGCTCCGAGGTAACTGCCTTTTTCCCCGCCAGACGGCAAGCGGATTTCCACGGGCGATGCATCTGTCTTGCACAAAGCGCCACTTGTTCCACCGTTGCCGCCGAATGAGTATTGCCACGCGCACCGGAGATTCGGGTTCCACGGGATTGATGTATAATCGGCGGGTCTCAAAATCCCATCCACGGGTCGAAGCCTATGGCACCGTCGATGAACTTAACGCCGCCATCGGCCTGGCCCGAGCAGCCGGTCCTGGCACAGAAGTGACCGATCCACTGGTCACCATTCAACACGACTTGGTCGTGCTGATGGGCGAGTTGGCGACCGCCGTTGACGATTTGCCCCGCTATGTGGGCGACGGCTTTCATTTGGTTCAACCCGCAATGACCGAAAAGCTGGATGACTGGGTGCGAAAAATCGAATCCCAGTCCGTTTCCTTCAAAGGATGGGCAACTCCAGGGACCGTCCCAACCGCCGCTCCCTTGGATTTGGCTCGCACCATTTGTCGCAGGGCCGAGCGGCGTGTGGTGGCATTGCATGAATCCGGTCAATTGGAGAACGCCGAAATCATCATCTACCTCAACCGATTGGCGGACCTCCTCTGGCTCTTCGCCCGCTGGGTGGAGACCAAGGTATGCGCCGACGCAGAAGCCCGTGTGGCCTGATTTAACGCGGCAACGTCTTGGACTGCGATAGTCCTCTACCGCTTTTGGGCCGGAACCCGACAAGCCGCTACACGAATCCAAGTCCGCCGCCCCATGCCGAAGCTCCAGACGGCTGGCGGACCACCCAATACCTAAGTGACACCCGTCAGCGTCTTGCCCCTTAAACCCAAAGAGATTGGTCTAGAAAAAAACGGACGGTGAATTTTTTTAATGGCCGTCGGCTGGAAAGTCCGGCTATACCAGGAGGTCGTTCTGTTTATAACCATTTGTCTATCAAGTACTTGTCAAATGATTATTCGATGATGTCGAGCAGTCCTAAACCCCTCATGACACGTTCGACACCGATTTGTTACGCGGGAAATCGTCGATTTCGGACTTGTCACCTGATCGTTTCAGGGCTTTATACGGCGGGAAAGAACAGCCGCACACAAACCTAGCTGTTCAGTGTTCAAAACCATGAATTACTCTGCCAGCCAACTGCGCCATGCCGATCTTTATCGGAGTGCGCTTCTCGCGGGATTAGGAGCGCAACTGCTTACCGGTTATTCCTTGTTCGCTCAAGACGGTGCAACCAATGCACCGGCGACCATGGAAAAAACTCAGGTGGTCGGTTCCTACATCCGAACCGCTGAAACCGTTACTTTGGAACCTATCCAGACTGTCACCGCCGCAGATATTCAAATCACCGGCACTCAAGACGTCCTGGCGGTTTTGAAGTCCCTGGACCCTTCCTTTTCCGGAAACGGAAATATCGGCCAGACGGTCAACAACGGCGGTTTCGGTGAAGCCAACGTGTCGATTCGTAACCTGCCCACCTTGGTCCTGTTGGACGGCCAACGATTGGTCAATTCCTCATTCAGCCAGGGAGCCGCTGTAGACGTCAACACCCTGCCGGTCTCCATGATCGAGCGAATCGAGATTCTGAAGGATGGTGCCTCCACCGCCTACGGCTCGGATGCTATCGGCGGTGTCGTGAATATCGTCACCAAGAAGAATTTCAACGGATTTGATGTCGGTGGACGTTATGGGTTTGCCACCGGCAAGGGCTCCTTTAGCGAATACAAGGCCCACGCCAATTATGGCTATGCCGATGAAAAGACCCGGCTGACGGTCGGTATCAATTACTACGGTTCCGACCCTCTTTACACCAAGGACCGCTCCATTGGCAGCCTTTCAGCCACTGAGTTGGAAGCTGCAGGGCTCAATGCGCCCGGTTACTATAGCCCAACCTACCCCGGCGCGGTCAGCGATAAGACCGGTGCCTATATCCTCGCCGGCTCGCCGTTGGCCAAAGGAGCCCCCGGCTACAACGCCTCGGTGACCACCCCGCCAGTTTTTGCTGGCCAGACCTTTAAGACCATCGCTGCTTACAATGCCTACGCCCAATCGCAGCTCGGTTATAATCCGTATATCCCTATCAGCTCGACGCCTACCAGCCAGGCCTTGGGTGGTGGAACCGCTATTTTCAATACCACCGACCTGAATACGATTTCCATTCAGCGTCAGGACCGCCGTAATTTCCTCAGCAACTTCGAACACAACTTCTATGACGAGAAGCTCGTGTTCTACGCCCAGTTCCTCTACACCCAAAATGATAGCTTGGGGCAGTTGGCTCCCGCTCCCCTTCCTGCGCTGTCCAGCTATGGAACGTTTGTCCCCAGTTCGAACCCATACAACCCGTTTGGGATTAATTTGGGAACCGGAGGTTCTTCTAGTCCCCGCATTCGGCAACGTATCGTCGAGCTCGGTAACCGCCAGTTTGAATCGACTACCGATTTCCTACACTGGGTCGGCGGACTCAAAGGAGACGTCCTCGAGAAGTATCACTACGACTTGAATGTCGATTACAATCGCTCAACTCAGAATCAATCCCTCACCAGCGGCGACGGCAACAAGTTGAATTTGGCTCTGATGCCCTACAATGGCTCAACTACTTTGAGCCAATTGACCGATAGCAATGGAAATCACGTTCCTCTGTATAACCCATTCGGTCTCCCCGGGGTAAACAGTGCGCAGACGTTGAATGCAATCACCGCTCACGGCTATCAGTCCGGCGAATCCGAACTATACACCTTGAACGGGGCGATCACCGGAGAAATATTCGACCTCCCTGGCGGACCCTTCTCTCTGGCTGTTGGCGGCCAGTATTTGGATGAATCGATCAGCAACTCCTTCGACGACCTGACCACCAGCGGCAAGTTGCTCGGCCTGAACGCGGGTAACTCCTTCGGTGGCGGCTCTCGTCACCGGAGCTCCGGCTTTATTGAGGCCAGTATCCCGATTACCTCTCCGGAAATGGAAATCCCGGCTTTATACAAGTTTGAGCTATCCGCCGCCGGACGCATTGAACGTGTGGAAGCCCCCAATCTGACCGACCCGAATGCAGAGGACATTGTCCATAACTCCGCCATTCCCAAAGTCGGCTTCCGCTGGCAGCCCCAAGACAAGCAAGTCACTATCCGTGGAACTTATAGCCAAAGCTTTATCGTTCCGAGCTTGTTCAGCCTCTACGGCCCTGAAGTGCAAAACAATCCGTTGATCAGTATCAATGGACTTACCCGCCAGGAGACAGTCAATCAGCTTTCAAATCCGCTGCTCCCGCCTTCTACCGCCGAAAGCAAGACGTTGGGTGTCGTCTTTTCGCCCAAGGAAATTCCGAACCTGACCCTGAGTGTCGATTTCTACACCATTCAGCAGGACAACATCGGTCAATTGGCCAACGCCAGCTCCATCATCGCCGATCTAAACAAGAACGGTGTGAATTCCTCTTGGCTCAAGAGCCCGTTGCTCTTCGGTCAACCCTTGTACCAAGACCAAAACGGAGCCAACTACAGCGCCGCAACCGGCGTTATCACCCACGATAACTTTGGGACACTCACGGTCCCAACCGTGCCAGGTGGATCCCAACGCACCGAGGGATTGGACCTGGTTGTCAATTACCTGCTTAAGACCGACACTGCCGGTTCGTTCAACTTCTTTGCCAACGCCAATGTCCTTTTGTACTATGATTTCCGCACGGACAATCAAAGCCAATGGGTCAGCTTTGGCGGTCAATACACCGACAATGCGTCGCTGAGCATCTCCCAAGCCCAGGGAGCCCTGCCCAACTACAAGGTCAACACCGGCGTGACCTGGAGCTTCCACGACTTTGACTACACCGTCATTGGTCACTACACCCCGGCCATCAACGACTTGGGCGATACCATGCCGCTGGTGGGAAATACCTCCAACTCCTTCACTCAAAGCGGAGCGACCTGGAAGGTGCCAGCCTACTACACCATCGACATGCAGTTGGCCTACAACGTTCGTGGCTACAAGGGCAAATGGTACAACGACACGCGGATCGCCATCGGTGCCAACAATATCACCGATGAAGCCCCACCTCTGATTGCTTCCGGATTCGAAGACAACACCGATAAATCGACCTACGACATTCTCGGTCGCTTTATCTACGTCGAACTCTCCAAGAAGTTCTAATCCGATCCACCGACTCGTGTCATGTCATCGAAATAGGCTTCTGCTTTTGCAGTCAGACCCGCCACTCCGAAATGCCGAATCATTCCTATCTCAGTCGTACCTGAACAACCCCTTTGGAGTTGTCATAGCTTAAAGGTGAGAGTCACCGAACCGGGGAAAAGGCTCGCTAAACTCATCTAAGAGACATGACATTAGCGAAAAGGCTTGGCTCAATAGCCAAGCCTTTTTTATGACACCGTTTGTTCTGTCTGTTGTCGAAATCAGTTATTCGTTGCTTCCAAACGCCACGACCTTGGCACATCTCAAGCCAACCTCGATCCGTCCGGGAACACCGTCGCTGCTTGCACCTCGCCGGAACCCAAATCCACCTCTATCCATTTCGCTCCCTTCCGCAACCGCTCTCCGCCATACCCGGCGTGTCCAGTCGACCTCCCGTAATTCAGGCTCACCTTTCCCAGATTAAGTGCGTAATCGTTGACATGGTTGTGCCCGCAAAAGCAGGCCCGTATAAATCCGGCCTCCTGAACCAATGGGAAGGTCCGCCCTTGATCCTGCAAACTGGCGACATCCTCCAACTTCAGCCCACGGAACGTTTCGGAATTCAACCGTGTCTTCAGTTCCAGCATGGGAATGTGGTGAAATAGGATTCCTTTTCCAGGGCCAATCCCGCGCGCCTTGACCTGTCCAATCATCGTTTTCAGGGCCTCCACCTGCCAAGGCCCAAGCCCCTCATGGTTCGAATTCAGGCAGATGAAGTCCATGACCGGGATTTCCCCATCGGCCCCAGCAACCTCTACCCGGTAATCCCCGTGGCTCCACGCTCCGCCATATACCGAATGAGCGGCACTGCTAAAAGCGTCGTGTCCCGCCTGATAATTATCCAACCGATCGTGATTCCCCCAAAGCACGGTCCACGGAACCCCGATCTTCTCGAATTCAGCTACCAATCGCTCAACTCCCCGAGGCCCCTCCCCATGGTCGTTGTCATGCCACAGGTCTCCGGTGGCAATCAGCAGGTCGGGTTCCCACTTGCCCACATACTTTTGTATGTCGCTAAAGGTCTGGTTGTCATCCTCCGGCGTGGTGTGGAATTGGTGCAGGTCCGTCACCTGAATGCAGCGAAATTGCTTCGCCGATCGAGTCTTGATTCGTCGGACGGGAATCTCCGCCCACGGTTTGGTCTTCGAACTTCGACCCACTACCGGTGGTTGTGCCGAAGTTCCTTCGGCCACAGTGATCGATCCGGCAGCCAACGCGGCGGCCACAGTCCCAGAAAGAAATTCACGTCGGTTCATGCATCCGATTTCCACGGTCTTTGACACCAATTGCAACCAACAAATTAACCGGGGACAGCGCCTCACTCTGTCCCATAAACACTCAGTCCAAGACGCTACCGCTAGTAATCGGAGCCTAGGAAGTCCGCCAGGTCGTGGACTGCGCCAGCCCTCTGGCACTTCGGAAAAAAACGTAAAATCAACTGAATTCAGAGTTCAATCGAGGAGTTCACGCCGGACCAGGTCAAAGACCTGAACGAGTGAAAGCGACGTAGGCCAGCAGGTTGATTTACGGATACCTGACTTCTGGATCCCCGGCCCGTATAAGGTGTTGGAAATCGGGGCAATTAATTGTGTAGACGATCTCTACCCCAGCTTTCCGTGCGGCTACAAGGTGCATGAAATCATAGACTCCACCGACTCGAACTCCCCGAGACTTTGATTGGGTTAGAGCGCCAATGACTTCCTGAGCGCCAAGCTCAACGATATTGACTTGTGGAATAATTGTATCTGTAATAAGTCTCAAAGCCAATTCTACACCCACTTTCACCCCGAGGCGTCCGCCTGTAAGTGTGGAGAACGTCTCAAGAATCGCGTGGGAATAGACGGAATTTCCGCCTTGCATCAGGAGCATCAAGCTTTCTGAGTGCCTTTCTTCATCGGGCGTCAACGCAGCGATTAGCACCGAACTGTCCAGTAGCGCCTTCATTTCCTAAGAGCACGTTCTGCCCGCTCTTCTCGGTCCGCCCGGACGGCTGCAACGGCATCGGTTTGGATACCCAACCGCGGTAACAAAAGTACCCCGTTTTCCAATTTTCCTTCCGTGATCTCCGGCAGGACCTTGATGATCTCGATCCGGTTTGCCGTCACGTCGGCTAGGACATGCATGCCCGGTTCCGCTCCGAAAACGCGCTTCAAATCATCTGGCAGTTTTATCTCTCCGGAATCATCCAAGGTAAACGTTACGGTCATGTGGTTCACCATGCGTGGTATCGTCCATACCTGCAAGTCCGCCCCAAAGTGGAAGCGGTGTCTCGCCGCTTTTTCCCCAGTTCACCCCGTGCTAGCGCGCCTACCCTCGTTTGACACCATAGAGACTCTTCGGTTGCCGTGTTTGTCTTCCAATTCTAAAAATCTGCGTTTATCTGCGCAACTCTGCGGTTAGAACGGCTGTTTAACTTGCACCCAAGCGGCCCGAAATGGAGCGCACTCGCCGCATAGTTCTCCCGGATCAGCTCTGGCAACAAACGATCTAATAAAACACCCCTCCGCCCGTTAACTCTGGCAATGGCTATGCTAAGCTGTTTATCTACCTCCTATTCCAGCCGATCGGTCGCGCCGAACCCCATACTCCGCCTTACGCCATGAACTATCGAACTCTACGGTTCCTTTTAGCTTTTCTTTGGATCGCCTCCATTACCCGCGCCCAG
>CAILNN010000304.1 GCA_903835555.1 uncultured Verrucomicrobiota bacterium | reverse complement strand
GGCAGGTACCGCGTAAAATTGTCGTCGTCGACCAATTCGTCGACCCATTCACCGATCGATGGAATCGCCGGGCCAAGCAGATAGACCGCGACGTCTGCTTTTTTCCAGGTCGCCACTCCTGCCGCGATGCGAATGGCTTCGGCGGGGCGGGCATCGGTATTTGGATTTCCGGTCACCAGGACCAAGACGGTGGGTTTCATAAACCAATCAAGGGAAGCCGACGAATCGGTCGGTGTTGCTGATCAAGTCGCTTACCACTGTTAATCCAGCGAAAATCGCACAATCGTCGACCGGAATTCCGTGCCGATGCGCACCGTAGGCACAGGCGTAAAGTTTGAGCCCTTTGGATTTCAGGTTCTGAAGTTCTGGCCGACCAACTCCTTTGACCGCGAGGTCGATACAGTACAAATAGACATCGCATCCTTTTTCCAGGGCGGCGGTGGCCAACCGAACTCCCTGCTCAAATGGAGCGGCTTCAGGTGTCCCAGAGAGCAGGATTCCCAGCTTGCGCGGACGAGCGTTCATGTTTTTTGTTGGCGTAGGAGATGCACCGTAGGCTTTTACCTGCGAGTCGGTATCCTATCGCAGGGAACTCAGGTATTCGACTAAATCCCTCAATTCGAGTGCACTGAGTGCCTTGTCCAGCCCTTCCGGCATTGCGCTGGGTGATCTCTGCCTGGCATCAATCGAGGCTGTTGCGACACGATTGGTTTCCAATTGACCGTCCTCCAATTGCAATTCGATTTCCAAATGCTCCGGTGATTCACGACGGAGCGTCCCAGCCACCAGTCGCCCAGACTTTAGTCTTAAGACCACCGATTCAAAGCCAGGGGCAATTTTGGCATTGGGAAAAGCAATGCTTTCGAGGATATCGATACGCGACGCCCTCTTCCCGATGCCATCCAAAGGCGGACCGACGGTTCCTCCTTCATTCCCCACCCGGTGACATCGGGAGCATTGTACCGTCTGATTCTCCCGAAAGATTTTGGCCCCACGTTGGCTGTTTCCACCCGAAAGCCACGGACCCCATGACTCTTTACCGGGTAGTTTTTCCAGGTTCACAGGCAATTCAGAGACCTTTCGATCCAAATCCTCGTCCCGACGACGACTAATGCTATCCAGCAGGTCCAGTGCGAGACTATCAGGCCACCGCCCGTTTTGCATGCGGGCTAAAAACTCCACCAGCACCGCTTTGCTCTCAGGATTGGAGATGTTTCCCAAGGCACCCAAGGCCGCTTGGGCCGCTCTCAGGTTCGATTCCATAGAGCTCAACGCATCCCGGACAATTTGCCCAAGTAAATCAACAGAGCCTGGGTCATTCAATTGGCTTAAGCACGCTATTGCCGTCGTTCTAAGTTCTGGTATGGGCGAGTCGAGCGCTTCCTCGATGAGCCCTTGTGTTTCGGCTGCGTTCAGTGTCACCAATACTTCCAGGATGGCTTCCTTGGTTCCCGACGTCACTCCCGTGCTGTGAAAATGGTCCGCCAGCGGATGACTCGCTTCTTTGAGATGAAGGGCTCCGGCGGCGCGAATGACTGCCACCTGGACTTCCTCCGGTGGAATGGGACCGCCAACGATTACCCCATTCGGGTCCGGAAGGAAGGGGTCCAAGATTTGTCCGGCAACGCGTAGAAACGCCCGCCTAGCCGCAGCGTCACTTCGTTTAACGGCAATCCCGGTTTCGTAAGACGCACTGCGACCTAAGTCCATTGGCAGGGGTGCCACGTGCCCCATTGGAAACCGTGCGGCGGGGAATACACTCGTCGCGCCCACGTCGCCCTTCTCTTGCCCCGAATTCGCCGGTAAATTGGCGGGATCGGAGGAGTTGGACTCCCTATCCGCTTGAACCATGGGGTGCCAAAGTCCGTTGACCCGGTCGATGGGACTGGGGTGTCCCCACTCTCCCAGTGCTTCCAAAGCCTTTGCCCGCGCTCGGGGGGACGCATCTTGACGAAGTGCGAAACTGGCCACTGCTTGTGCGAACTGCGGAGCTCCAAGGCGTAGGTTCGCTTGGATCACTCGGGTTTCCAACGCGGCGGGCAAATCGATACGGGTCAAGAGCTTGGCTAAGGCCGGAAACGCTGGTGCCAATGGGAGTTCATAAATGGCGCGCCCCGCTTCCTCAACCAACCGTGGATCGGTATCGTCCAGCAAAGGAATGATCAGTTCGGCTACACGATGGACATCTGGCAATGGCTTCCCCTGTTGCGTCGCGACCTGGGCTTGGTGGCGGGCCGCCAATAGGCCGACTCGCCGAATGGCACTGTTTTCGTTCGTCAGCCAGAAGGTGAGTTCGTGGTTGTCGTCAGCTTTCGTCCCAGCGTCCCAAGCAGCCAGCGCCATGACCACTCCATGCTCAATCCACGCGTCGCCAAGGTGAGCGAGTAGGATGTGCCTGAGAATAGTCCGAAAGTCTTCAGCCTGCATGATGTTTCTAAGAAGAATGGCACGGTTCGACTGCAAGGCTTCGCCCAATGCCAGAGTTACCTGAAGGTCCAATCGAGCCTCCGAACGATGTATTGCTGCTTGGACCGCATTAACCAGAAGTTCGGGTGAGTCCTGTGCCAATAAGAACAAGGCTTGGCCAACAAATTCAGATTCGGAGTTCTCGAGCGATTGCGCGATCGAGGCATACGATGGTGACAAATCGGTGACCGGCGGGTGGGAGCGGTTTAATTCTGACAGTGTCCATAGGGCATGGATTCGTCCCAGGAGTGGGCCGGTGGATGACGCTAAATGAAATAACGCCTCGCGTGATTCGGGATTTCGACCCACCCACTCAGACTGGGCGGCGATCCGGATTCTTCGATCGCGGTGGCCAAGAAATCCTACCAAATCTTCAAGCTTTTGGTGCTCCATGCCCGCCTTGAGGATGCCCCGAACTTCTTCCATGTCGGGTCGGTCGATGAATTGTGGATCGATAACGCGATAGATTCGGCCTTTGTTTGGCATTTGCCATCCATGGACCCAATCCAATATGTAGGCAGCACCATCCGGTCCAAAGTCGACGTCGGTCGCCCAGCAATTCCAAAGGAACCGATCCGCATGGCCAATCTTGAATCCCGCGCCGCTCGGCTCAACGGAAAACGAAAGGACACCCTGGGGAAAATCACAATGAAGGAACCGCCCTGCCAAACGATTCCCAAAACCAGTCCCGGGATACCAAGCAAGCCCGCTTGGACCCTGGCTGACGGTTCCCACCGGTGGAAGAATCCCCTCCTTGTAGCCTTTCCAGAGTTCTTCCTGAACCCACGGGCCGAATCCTTCTTGGTGTTGATAACTGCACCGCCATCCATAGTCAGCCCCCTGAAGTAGGTAGAGGACACGACACGGATCCTCTCCTGCAGTATCATTATCGACTGTCCAAAGATTTCCTTGGTCGTCAAAAGCAATCTCCTGCGGATTCCTCAATCCGGTGCAATAAATTTCCAGATGGCTTCCATCTCCAAGGCACCTCAGGACCCCTCCTGTGTCCGGCAAATAAATGACCTGTCCTTCTTGATTGGTTAGGCAGACTCCTCGATCGCCAAAGCTCATATAGAGTCGCCCGTCTGGGCCTCGGGTCAGACCGTGCAGGTCGTGACCCGTGACCCCAATGTGAACGCCGAATCCGGTGGCGATCACTCGTTTCATGGGAGAATCAGAGTTTACATCAATCCTCCACAGGTTCGGTATGTTGCCAAACCAAAGGTTGGTTCCGGCGGCGAGGATTCCAGCGGCGGTGCCATCCAACACACTATTAAACCCGCTGGCCGCTACGATGGATTCGGTGGCGTGTCCTGCATGTTCCGAATCCTGAACCCGCCGAATCAATTCCGAGTCGGCGGTCAAAATCGCCCGATTTGTATGAAATGTTTGTTCGAGAAACTCCCGTCGATCGGTCGCGGTACGGAAGCTCAAATCATTGGTGAGCCAGTCTGGTTGCTGGGTGATGTCAAAAATGCTCCGACCGTACCGATGTGTTTCAGCGATATAGCAACGTCCCTCACGGTCGAAACAGAAGGAAACACCGTTGGCCAATTGAGGTTCAGCGGCCCAGAGCTGCCAAATCAATCCCGGCGCAGGTTGCAAATACTGAGCCTCGTGAGAAAGGGATTTCCAGTCCGGGATGGGTGACGGAATAGGCTGCCCCAGCAAGCTAAACGCGGACGGGTTCGAAAAATAGGCAGAGAGAACGAAGGTAATCGCTTGATAGACGCGAATTACCCCCAACCGTCGCCGTGTCAGTTGAGGCCGCTTGTTTTCAACCGCTTCCGAGCCATGATGGGCGGCATTAAGCCAACATTCGTTCACTCCAGGAGTATCTAGCTCAATTACAATTTTGGCCAAACGATTGTAGAGGTCTGGCAGCCTCGGATATCGACGCGCGTCGTATCCAAGGACTTAGCTCTTCAACCGATAGACCCCGCGGTCGGCCTTCTCAATCGTTCCTAGCTTCTTGCCGGTTGCTGCCAGCCAGGCACTGACATTGAGCGCTTTAACTCCCGCTTTGGCAGAAATATCCTGAATGGAGATTCCGTCGCGGCCTGCTTCCTTGAGTATCGTCAAAATGACCTCCTTCAATTGGCCGCGACGCGCCCGGCCACCTGAAATCGGTGCCTCTGGCTCGCTCGGAACGGGTGTGGCGGGTGAATTGGAAGCCGAATGGGCTGCGGAAGAGCGCCCATTGCGCGATCCGCGCTTGGGGCCGGATTGGTAACTCGCGAGCTCGGCATCGATTTCTTGAACTTGCTCGAGCAACAATTCTTTGCGTTCAAGCAGTGCTGAAATGTGTTTTAGATCTGAAGATGTCAGGGTCGATAAATTCATTACTGGGGTGAGACTAAGGATAATTGCTAGGCAATTCAACTAGAAGTTTAGAATATTGTGTCTTGATAGGCCCTTCCAAACGTTTCAAATTCATGAAGTACAGAAATAGAGCGCATAGACGTCGCTTTGAGGTATCTCCCATGAAATTTAACCCGCTCATGCCATGGGATTTTGAATTCCAGTAACGAAAAACCTCCTCTGCTTTCTTATACGGAGGAGGTTTTGTGCGATGTTGACAGGCAACATCCAATGAGACGAGATGCTCTAGTTCGATCGACGTTGACGCAGCCAAACGCCTACCCCGAGGCAAGCCAGTCCAACCAAGGCAGTGGAGGTGGGTTCAGGAACGGCCGTTGTTGCGGTGACCTTCATGATATAAGGGTTGTTGCCAGAGGCGGAGTTCGCTTGGTAACCGCCGACATTGTAATAGTACTGTCCGGCGACTCCGGTCCCGGTGGCATCTGGAGCACCGTTCCAGACGGCAGATCCAGTGCTGGTTTCGTTTAGTCCAATCCAGTAGCGGGTATTGGCGGCCAGGGTAGGATTTGCAGTGAGGGACACCGAGTACAACCCACCAGCGGAAGTGACGCTGCTATCAGTGATGGTTCCAATGTAGGCAATCCAGCTTCCATAAGAAGTAGGGGCGTCGCTATAAAGTGCCACCGAGATGGTGTCGGAAGTCCCCGAACCCGTGTTGGCCAGTGACAAATCAACGCTGTTGAGCGTCGACGCTACCGAACCGGAGAGAAACGACTGAAACAATGGTCCATTGTCAACCCCAGGGCGGATATGGTCAAACCCGGCAATCGAAGCAGAAGTGTTATCGTAAAGGGTGACGGTGTCGGCACGGGCAGATACGAGGATGGAAGTGGCAATAATTGCCACGCCGGAGAGGGAATAGAGAGTGTTTTTCATGAGACGGTATGATAGAATATTGCGTAGGTTAATTCCCAATCACGCCTTTACAACCGAAAAATGCCAGAAACTCGATAGTTCTTGTCGACAATTAAAGGCCGGTTGGTCACGACATTAGCTGGATGCTTTTCCGATCCCTGCTACCTCTCGAAAGCGTTGTCGCTCAGCAACTTTTGCAAAAGGGTAATAGACCGCCATGGCGATCACCAACGAGACTCCTCCCCAGACTGCCGCACGCCAATCCCCGCCGGAGACCAAATAATGCCCAATGATCGGCGGAGTCGTCCACGGAATGTTCACCAACGGACGATGCATCCAATTCCAGTCCATTAAGAAATAGCTGGTTGAAGTCAGGATCAGGGCATTCAGGATGTACGGAATCATGAAGATTGGATTCAACACGATTGGTATCCCGAAAAAGATCGGCTCGTTGATCCCGAATACCTGCGTGAATAGCGATAGTCGACTCACTCGCCGAAATCCAGGTTCGCGGGAATTGAAAAGCACCAACGCCAGGGCGATGGTGGCACCCGTCCCACCGACATTGACAAAACTGGTGAAAAATCCGTAGGCCGTGATATAAGGCAACGGCAGTCCTTGACTTCGCGCAGTCACATTCTCTGCCAGGTATTGCAGGAAGATGGGTGCCACCACCGCGTCCATCGTGTTGTCGCCATTGATTCCGATGGACCAGAGCAACGTGACCAGAAAAGCATACAAGAGGATTCCTGGAAGTGTATTGAGCCCATAAACCAGCGGCTGAAAGACAGTCTGGATAATCCGGTCCAAGTCGATGCCGAGGACAAAACGGACCAACCAAAAGACCAGGACCAGGAACAGCAACGGTAATAAGGCAACGAACGATTCATAAACAACTGCCGGAACACCTTCGGGAAGTCGAATCACCAGATTTCGATCATCAAAGAATTTCTGAACTCGGACGCATAGCAGGGCGATGACGATACCGGTGAAGAGACCTTTGGAACCGAGTCCCTCCATGTTGAACCTGCCGTCATCCAATTGCAGTTGAGTCATCAAGAAAACCACGACCGCCGTCGTGGCACTTACAATGGCAGTCTGCTTGAAACGTGTTCCCAAATCATAGGCTATGGCAAAACACGCAAACACGGCCAGCATGCCGAAGGTCGCGGTCACAGGTACTTGAAGCAACTTGAGGTGGGGTTCAATGAACTTGTCCCATCCGGATATCGGAAGAAAAGAGAAGACGAGGAACAGACCGCCAATGATAGTCAATGGAACGACCGAAACCATGCCAGCCCGAACTGCGGAAAGGTAAGCATTGTCGCTGATTGCCGCCATGGGTGGCAAAACCCAACGCTTTAGAAACTGCACCCAACGGTGGTCGTGTGCGGTTTCACTCATAGTGTCAGTCGCTTGCCCATGTAGATGCAAGCGTCGGGCGGCGTGCCAACCTGGATCAAATCCTTCAATCCCAGTCGAAGATAGAATTGGCGAGCCGACGGATTCAAGAAACTCACGCCCAAATGAAATCCCGGAGCCCCAGCACGTTTAAGTAGGTCCATCAATTGCTCCATCATCCTCCTCCCGTGTCCTCTCCCTTGTGCGCGGGGATGCAGATCAATATGGGTGTGGGCGGGAAAATCCGCGTAGGGCTCCGGGCAAAAATAATCCGGCTGATGATACCACGAGTGCACCATTTGTGATCGCCTCCAGTCGTGGGGAGAGCCCGTAGGCATTGGAAATTGTCGGCAAAGGTTTGGGCGCCATTCCACTTCGTAGCGGGCATAAAACCGTCGTGAATCCAAACAACCGAGAGCATACCCGCAAACGCCTTCGGAATCTTCTAAGGCCAAGGCGAATCCAGGCTCAAACTCCAAATAGGGTCCAACAAAAATCCGCCCGAGCGCCTCGGGATCATCTTGGTAAAACCGTTCCCCGTCCTGTCCGTGATCACCGGTCTTAAGGCAGATATGGTACATGGAGTCCCGGTCGCCGGGTTGGTACCTTCGAATTATAGCCGGGTTCATAGGGCGAGTGAACCGTCCTCCCTGCGGCGTAGAATGTTTTGCAAATCGGTGATGATGCCGCCGCGATGAGTGAAGGGAAGGTGATAGTCTGAACGGAAGGGAAGGTCGGCGTTGCCGGGCTGGCTTTTGAACTCGACATATCGCGCCAAAAGATCAATTTCCTCCCGCAAATCCCAAATACGGCGGGAAAGGGCATGATAGAGTGTGCGGTGCCGGAGTTCGGTCATGCGAGTGAAGAATGTGCGCCACCGAAGACTCTCATGAAGGAATTCCCCAACTTCCCCACCCCAGGTTGTCGGGTGTTGCGCAAGAAACCCGCGAACCAACGTCAGCAGACGATCTCCCTCCAGACCATTGGAATAGGGGAGGTAGTGGCAGTCGCCAAATCGGACTAAATCATCCAAATCGATCGGTGCCCCAACCGTATCAAAATAGGCATGCCAAGCTCTCATGGCTTGGAGGTATTCCTCTCGTTCATCCCAGATATCGGTGGCTTGTAGGTAGCGGCCCAGTGTTCGGAGTGGGATAAAATTGAGGGGAAACTCGCAATTGGGATTCGATAGGATACCGCGAACAGCATTTCGGAGTTCCAAAGGACGTCCACTGTACGGACCGCAATAGAAGCGTCGACTATCATAGTCATTGGCATGGAGATTATCCCAGATCACCGGCGGACGCCTGAGCCGGTTGTTGATACATTGAATATGGTCCAACGAGATTTCTCGCGAGATAATCTCCGGACCGGTCCAAAAGATGTCAATTGGAGGGTGTAGTTCGCGACCTAAAATCTCCAGGTATTGGGGGCCACCAAGTCCACTCTGGACCATGCGCTCGCAGTAGGGAGTCGGACAAAACAAGAGTCGTGTTTCTCGGGTGTGACTTTGAAGCCATGCATAAAGCTGGTTGGCCACATGGGCTTGGGCGGCGGCCGGGGATGGCCAACGCTGTTGATCGGAAAAACTCAGGCGGTCGGGAATGTCATCAAACAGGATGGCAAAGGTTTTGATGCCAATTGCCAGTAACTGATGACAACGGCACTTTAAGACCTCCAACTCAGTTGGATTTGAATAGCAAATATCCAGACCGGGAGCTAGCGCATAGATGAACCGGATATGGTGACGGATGCAGGTGTCAACAAAGTCAGATAGCCAGATCAATTCCTCTGGAGCATAACACTGACGCCACAAGGACCGATGTTTGAGATCATCTTTTGGTCCATAAAAATAGGTGTTGAGTCCATGCTGAACGAGATGCCCCAGCAAGTCCTTCCGTTCCACGGGTAACCAGGGAGGCCCGTAAAATCCCTCAATGACACCAGATAAAAAGTCGGGCGGAAGACGGGCTGGCATTAGGACAAGGGCTACGGTTTCGCGGGAAGGTCCGCTGCCAATTCTTCACAGGTTCGGTTGAAAAACTGGATGCATTGGGCGATTTCCGGAAGAGATGTTTCCCAATGGTATTCGTACTCGATACAAAATGCTCCACGAAATTTCTGGCGCTTGAGCTCCTCCATCATCGCACGAACGTTGGATTTTCCCGTGCCCCACGGGACGTCATGGGCTTCCGGGTCTTTGGCTGTCAAGTCCTTGAAATGGAGGCAGATCACTCGGCCTTCCAAAAGCTTGAGACACTCGACCGGCTCCAGTCCGGATCGCATCCAATGGCCTACATCAGCGCAGGAACCGAGAAGGGGGCTTCGCCCCTTGACTGCGTCCACAACGGTCTGCGGATTCCAATAGCGGGAAGGCTTCGGATGATTGTGAATGGCGACCTTGATCTGGTATTCTTGGCAAAGTCGTTCCACCAAGTCCAACGCCTCTGGCGGAGGCTCGGCAACCAACGTGTCAACCTTTGCTTTCCGGGCAAAATCAAAGATTTTGCGATCGGCAATCTCGTTGGTGGTCAGCGAAACAACACCAATATTGACGAGGTGGACAATTCCATCTTTAGCCAATTGACCTTGAATTCGGTCCCAATCAGCGTCCGACATCATAGTCGTGTTCGTTCGCACCGTTCCATCCCAACTAATCGAACCCGAAAGACTCATGGACCTCAATCCGAGGCGGGCGGATTTGTCAATGGCATCCAGAATAGGAAACTTCTTGAGAGTGTAGGAATGCATGGCCAACTCCCAGCCAAGCCGATCGGCTCCCGAGGGTCCAGCTGTAGCCGGGCTGACCGCCGAAAGCAGGACAACCGAAAAGAGTAGGACGGCAAAGCAACCGACCCAAGAAAAGGATGCCCGCCCATTCTGCGAAGGAATCATTTCGTGACTCTAGCCCTAGCCTGACTTCAAACTCCAGAAAAAGTACCCGACGAAAATGACGAGTCTGCCCGATTCTTTGGCTGGCGAGCAGTTCCTTGGAACCCATCCCGAAACGCTGCCACCAGACCATGTCTTTCCGATTTCATGGCTTCATCAGGTTTCCTGCCCCGACACTCCTCCCCATTTCGATGCTTTTTGGGAACGCCGCTACCAGAAATCGTTGGATTTGAAGCCTTGCCCTAGAGTTGTGCCTTCGTCCACCCAACTTCCGGGAGTTCGAGTTTTCGACATTCAATTCGAAACCACCGATCAGTTTACCCTACACGGATGGCTGACGCTCCCGATAGAGGATGAAATTCGCTGCGGATTGGTTGTTGGTCATGGATACGGAGGCCGTGAGGCCCCAGACCATCCTCCGCTCCTGTCCAACGCCGCCATTTTGTACCCCTGCTTCCGGGGATTGGCTCGCAGTCTTGCCCCACCTATCTCCCCTGACCCTCAATGGCATGTTCTTCATGACATTGATCGTCCAGAAAAATACATTCTTGGTGCCTGCGTTGAAGACGTCTGGATAACCATTTCAGCCTTGCTTCAGCTTTTCCCTCGGGTGACGGGGCGAATTGGATACGTCGGGACCAGTTTTAGTGGCGGGATCGGGTGTCTGGCACTAGCACGCGAAAAGCGGGTCCGGCTGGCGCATCTGGCCGTGCCTACTTTTGGGCATCATCCCCTACGTCTTCGATTACCCACTCGCGGGAGCGGTGCCGCTGTTCAACGAGTATGGCGGGAAGGTCATTTGCGATTGGCCCCCTCGCTGGCTCTCCACGATGCTGCCTGTGCAGCCCGATCCATTCAAATGCCCGTTCAATGCGTGTGTGCCTTGAGCGACCCAATGGTTACTCCGCCCGGACAATTTGCCATTTACAATGCTCTGCCAGGCCTGAAGGAATTAATTGTCCTATCTCGCGGGCATGCGGATAATGACTTGGGTTCAGATGAATCTGCGCGTGTCTCTTCGGAGCGAAATCGATTCTTGTCCGAAATCGGGAGGGATTAATCCGTTCCTGACAGCAATGTTTTAGAAATGTGACCCATCCGTTGCTCTTGCTGGTGTAAGGTCCTGCCCGTTCATCCGACCGATGTCTGCGATGCATGAAGCGTGTGTATCACAAGTGGTGGAGCCCGCATTTGGGCCGCGATATGGAGCTGCTGGTCTTCGGCCACGGTGGCTCTAAGATGCTGATTTTCCCGACCCGACTGCATCGCTTCTACGAATACGAGAACATGGGTATGGTCGAGGTCCTTAGGCCTCGATTGGAACGGGGCGAGTTGGAGTTGTGCTGCGTCGATAGTGTGGATGCAGAAAGCCTCTATGCCAGCCACTTGACACCCCCCCAGCGTCTGACTCGTCATCTGGCCTTCGAAGCATACGTTCTGCATGAAGTCATTCCGCTCATGCGCGGCCAATATTCAACGGTTGAGCTGACGGCCCACGGGTGCAGCCTTGGTGCCTTCCATGCGGTCAATTTGGTCCTGCGGTATCCACACCTCTTTCGACGAGCGATCGCGTTCTCCGGTCGATATGACCTGACCCTCAGCGTCGATCATTTTAGTGATCTTTTTGATGGCTATCGGGACGAAACCGTCTTTGAGAATACTCCGACCCGCTTCTTGTCATCGGCCAACTGCGAGCGCCTGCGGCATCATTGGAGTCGGCTCGATATTCAGTTGGCCATTGGTGATTTGGACCCTTTTCGCAAGAACACCGAAGAATTGGACCGGGCTCTAACCGAGCAACGAATTCCTCACCGGGTATCCTACTGGAATGGCCGCGCTCATGAACCGGCGGCTTGGCGTGAAATGGCGGCACGGCTTCTGTGAAAACGGTCCTTGTGAACTAACGACTTGAAGGCAGGTTAAGCTTTGGTAAGCTCTGCGGTTGTTTCCCAGGGGAAGTTGGCAATTTATTCTTAGGCCGCGTTTTCAAAATGGCTTTGTCTATATGCGCCAGCCAAAACAGGCGGGGGCGAGGCGCGACGAGGGAGCATATTGCGACGAAATACGTGACCGAGGAGCAACGAAGCCCCCCGCCTGTTTTGGCCAGCAGATAGGCAAATGCATCTTGAAAACACGGCCTAGTCCAATTCAATGGACTGGCGACTTCATGAAAACTCCCGTAGCCAATTCACTCGATACCCGGCACTTCTTTCGGGTTCTTGCCGAGTAAGCGGGTTGTCGAGCCGGAGGCGGTCCGAACCACACCCACCCCGCAAGTTATCCCTCGCCAGACCCCAAAAACAACGACGGTTGTTTGGCTCAGTGGCCAACTGGGAATCGCCCCGGAAATGTGAGCTCTGCGATGCCAGATTTATCGAGTTCACCCAATCCGAGTTTTACCATTTTGAGGTATTGGTCTCGCGTAGCTTCAGCGAGCGGCAGGTGTAGTCCTGCCTCGTGAGCAAGCTCCAAAGCAATGCCACTGTCCTTGGCTGCGTGAGCGGCGCTGAAATAGCAGTCATGCGCCCGATTTTGCATATCTTCTCCGTCCGTTTGAAGAACGCCAGACCGTGCACCTGTCTGGCTGAAGACCTCCCGGAGCATGGTGAGGTCCAATCCGAGCGCGGCACCCAATCCCAATCCTTCAGCAAGTCCAGCGGTATTGATGTTCATCACCATATTGACGAGGGCTTTTACCTCCGCCGCCGTACCGGTCGGGCCTACGTATCGCAACAACTTGCCGCCATCGCTCAGACTGGCGAGTAGACCTTGGACTGACTCAAAAACGGTGAATTCCCCTCCAATCATCAGATAGAGCGTACCATTGCGTGCCTGCGTAATGCTGGATGCCATGCAGGCTTCCAAGGAATTTGCTCCCCGTTGACCTGCCCGGCGGGCTATCTCGCGATGAATTGCGGGCGTGACAGTGGCGCAGTTGATGAAGGTATGGCCCTTGGCACCTTGGAGAAGACTGTCACCGTGTTCGGCAAAAATTTGATCCATGGCCGAGTTGTCGGTAACAACCGTGATGACAATATTGGCGAGGGAATTGACTTCGGCCAGCGTCGAACAGGTTTGACACCCGAGTTCATCAGCAAGGCTTTTCGCCACTTCACTCCGCAAATCGAATACGGCTGTCACTCGGTAACCACAATCCTTGAGCCGACGTGCCATGTTGGCTCCCATACGTCCGGTTCCGACTATTGCGATAGTTTGCTGCATGAAATGCGAAAGAAAATCAGCGTGATCCTATAGGCACAGGCGGAGCAGAGCTATGAACATCCAGCCATTGCATATCCCAATTGAACCCCATGCTCTGGTACGGATAACTCGCGGCTGCCGTCCGTTGGTCCTCCCAGAGATGAATTTCGGAGTGCCCATCTGCAAATGCCATCCCAGTGCCGGCACCATGAAAATTTCCCGGTAGGTCGATGACCCTCCAGTCCGCCTGATGGTCCACATTAAAAGCCGGGTCCACAACAAACGCGCCATCATTGATGGTCTCTGGACGCTCATCGGTAAACACAAACGCGTCCGATGGCGATGGTCGGGTAATTTCCGCCAGCTTATGGTAGGTCAGCCGAGTTTCAATCCGCCAGTTGGCACCCATGTAGTAATTCATCGAAATACTACGGACTCGGTCATACTCCGCTCCCCCCAACATAATTTTGCTGGAATCTCCAGGACAGTGCCAAAGCGATTCCTCCTTGACATAGTCCCATAAGAGGCTTTTCCGCAAAAAAGTCCGGTTGGTGCCATCTGGAGACCGGGGTGTTACCCAGCCGGACACCCAAGTTTGGCCGGATGGAACAATCCCGGTTCGATTGGGAGGTATGGAATCCAACGAATCCTCTGCATACATGCTCAAAGCTGCCCCAAACTGTTTCATGGAAGCCCGACATTGAATGGCTTTCGCCTTGGTTCTTAAGCCGGCGACCACCGGCAAAATTAGGCCAGCCAAGACGGCGAGGATGGTCACCACCAATAGCAATTCAACAAGGGTAAAACCCCTTGATGATACGGCTACCTTTCGGGACATGCGGTCAGGTTAAAGCGACAATCAGATTATGGCAAGCACGAGCCGATACCACTTCGTGACAAATTGATGACCGTGAAACCATTCGGACCATTACCCCGGGGGGCGAGCGAAACAGCCTGCCCGATTGTGTCACGTCGCACGAGAGATAGTGCCAATTCTGGCGCGATTGGCGCTGGAATTAGACCTGCCGTTGCTTCGTCCAGTGATGTAACTAGTTGACTATCATTTACCTACAGAAAAAGGCCTCGCCCCCAATCTTCGGCACCCGTCGTGCAGAGGATGGGAGTAACAATTTCAAGCGTATGGCAAAAGTACTAGGCATCGATTTGGGTACAACGAATTCTTGCATGTCGGTCATGGAGGCAGGCGAACCGCTCGTGCTCGAGAATTCGGAAGGTAAACGCACCACTCCTTCGGTCGTGGCTTTTGCCAAGAACGGGGAACGGCTCGTGGGTGAAGCCGCAAAACGTCAAGCGGTGACGAATTCTCGCAACACTATCTACTCGGTGAAGCGATTCATGGGACGCAAGTTCGATGAGGTTCAGGAAGAGGCCAAACGCGTCCCATACAAGGTTGTTCGAGCTTCCAATGGAGATGCCGCCATTGAAGTCGACGTGGACGGCAAACCCCAGCGTTTTAGCCCGCAGGAGATTTCCGCTATAATCCTGGCCAAACTGAAGGCCGACGCGGAAATGCGCTTGGGAGAGACCATTACAGAAGCGGTGATTACCGTTCCCGCCTATTTCAATGATTCTCAGCGTCAGGCCACCAAGGACGCCGGTAAGATAGCCGGGTTAGAGGTCAAACGAATCATCAATGAACCAACGGCAGCATCGCTCGCCTACGGCTTGGACAAGAAAAAAGACGAAAAAATCGCCGTTTACGACCTCGGTGGCGGTACTTTCGATATCAGTGTCCTTGAAATCGGGGATGGGGTCTTTGAGGTCAAGGCCACCAATGGCGATACCCACTTGGGCGGTGATGACTGGGACAACGCCATCATCGATTGGATTCTCGCCGAATTTCAGCGGGAATCCGGCATGGATTTGCGCAAGCAACCCGACGCATTGCAGCGGATCAAAGAAGAGGCCGAAAAAGCAAAGATTGCCCTCAGCTCGGCCCAGCAATACGACATCAATTTGCCGTTCATCACGGCCGACGCCAGCGGACCAAAGCACATCCAAAAGTCCCTGACTCGGGCCAAGATGGAACAATTGTGCGACTCTCTCTTCGAGCGGACGATTACTCCTACCAAGGCGTGTTTGAAGGACGCTGGAATTTCGGCCGATAAGATTGACGAACTGGTGTTGGTTGGCGGAATGACCCGCATGCCCCGGGTGGTGGAAACGGCCCGCGCCTTGGTCAACAAGCAACCCCACCAGGGTGTGAACCCCGACGAAGTCGTGGCTATCGGTGCCGCCATCCAAGGCGGTGTTCTGAAGGGCGAGGTCAAGGACGTGCTCCTTCTCGATGTCACTCCCCTTTCCCTTGGAATCGAGACCTTGGGCGGCGTGTTTACCAAGCTCATCGAACGCAATACCACCATCCCCACGCGTAAATCGGAAATCTTCTCGACTGCTGCCGACAATCAGCCCGGGGTGGAAATCCACGTGCTCCAAGGCGAGCGTCAATTCACCAAGGACAATAAGTCGCTGGGCAAATTCAAGCTGGACGAAATCCCCCCGGCACCTCGTGGAACGCCTCAAATCGAAGTCACTTTCGATATCGATGCCAACGGCATTTTGAATGTCAGCGCCAAGGATTTGGGGACCAAGAAGGAACAGAAAATCGTGATCACGGCTTCTGGTGGGCTTTCCAAAGATGATGTCGAGCGGATGCGCCGCGATGCTGAAGCCCATGCCGAAGATGACCGCCTGCGCCGCGAGGAGGTTGAATTGCGGAATGAAGCCGATGGCACAGTCTATCGGACGGAGCGGTTCCTGAAAGAAAATGGGGACAAGATCGGGTCATCCAAACCAACCATCGAGAGTCTGGTAACCGCCGCCAAAGAGGCTCTTAAAGGTTCGGATATCGCGGCCATAAAGGCTGCCCATGAAAAGCTCAATGAAGCCGTGCAGGCAGCCACCTCGGCTCTTTATCAGCAGGCGGGTGAGCAAGCGAAGGCCAGCGGTGCCGGACCTCAGCCCGGCGGCAAGGCTCCCGGCGATCAAAAAACCGGCAATCCAGGTAAGAATGACCCCGGCCAGGATGGCCCCATCATTGACGCCGAAGTTGTCGATGATAAGAAAAGCTAGTACAAACTGGATTCAACTCGGGACTTATTTCTTCAAACTTTACGGGATGGCCAGGCTGTCCCGTCTTTTTGCCCAATCGCGAGTGCGACGGGCTAGTCTAACAACGATAGTCAACTCAATAAAACGCTAGAACACACGTATGGCAATCAACGTGAAGCCTCTGGGAGACCGCGTCCTCGTGGAACCTCAAGAAGAGAAGGAAGTCAAAAAGGGTGGAATCATCATTCCCGATTCTGCCAAGGAAAAGCCCACTGAAGGCGTTATTCGCGCTCTGGGGTCTGGCAAGAAAACCGATGACGGCAAGCACATCCCCTTCGAAGTCAAGGTGGGTGACCGCGTGCTTGTATCGAAATATGGTGGAACTGAAATCAAGATCGATGGCAAGGAATTCAAACTGTTCAACAGTGACGACATCCTCGCCGTCCTCGAATAACCCTCCCGTAAACCAAAACTGTTTATAGAAAACAAGAAATTATGGCAGCTAAACAACTCGTATTTGATGAAAGTGCCCGTCAACGTTTGTTGAAGGGCGTCGAACTGCTCTCCAAGGCGGTCAAGGCCACCCTCGGTCCCAAGGGCCGCAATGTGGTGATCGACAAGAAGTTTGGTTCTCCCACCGTCACCAAAGACGGCGTTACCGTCGCCAAGGAAATCGAATTGCCGGACCCATTCGAGAACATGGGTGCCCAGTTGGTTCGCGAAGTGGCTAGCAAAACCAGCGATGCCGCCGGTGATGGGACCACCACCGCAACGGTACTCGCCGAAGCCATTTATCGCGAAGGCCTTAAGCATGTGACCTCGGGTGCCAATCCGATCAGCCTGCAACGCGGTATCCAGAAGGCTGTTGAAGCCGCCACCGAGCAACTCGCCAAGATTTCCAAGAAAGTTAAGGACAAGGAAGAAATCAAGCAGGTTGCCACTGTCTCCGCCAACTGGGACACCACCATCGGCGAGATCATCGCCGATGCAATGGACAAGGTCGGCAAAGACGGCACCATCACGGTTGAGGAAGCCAAATCGATTGAAACCACCCTCGACGTCGTCGAAGGAATGCAATTCGACAAGGGCTATCTCTCCCCGTACTTCGTCACCAATGCGGAGTCGCTGGAAGTAAAGCTCGAAG
Organism: uncultured Verrucomicrobiota bacterium; assembly: GCA_903835555.1. Classification (GTDB taxonomy): domain Bacteria; phylum Verrucomicrobiota; class Verrucomicrobiia; order Limisphaerales; family UBA9464; genus CAILNN01. Next base: position 11,490 of record CAILNN010000304.1, on the reverse strand, counting down.
AAGCTTACGTCCTTATTTACGAAAAGAAGATCAGCTCCCTCAAGGACCTGCTTCCGTTGTTGGAAAAAGTCGCCAAGATTGGCAAGCCGCTGTTGATTATCGCCGAAGAAGTCGAAGGCGAAGCCCTTGCTACGCTCGTGGTGAACAAGCTCCGTGGGACCATTAATGTCTGCGCCGTCAAGGCTCCGGGCTTCGGTGATCGCCGCAAAGCCATGCTCGAAGACATTGCCATCCTCACCGGCGGTCGTTGTATCACCGAAGACCTCGGCATCAAGCTCGAGAACCTCGGCCTTGAGGACCTCGGTCGCGCGAAGAGCGTCATCGTCGGCAAGGAAAACACCACCATCGTCGAAGGCGCTGGCAAGAACTCCGAAATCCAGGGCCGCGTGAATCAAATCCGCCGCCAGATCGAAGAAACCACCAGCGATTACGATCGCGAAAAACTTCAGGAACGTCTGGCCAAGCTGGCCGGAGGCGTGGCCGTCATCCATGTCGGTGCTGCCACCGAGACGGAGATGAAGGAGAAGAAGGCTCGTGTTGAGGACGCCTTGCATGCGACCCGCGCCGCCGTTGAAGAAGGCATCGTTGCTGGTGGTGGCGTAGCCCTGCTGCGCACTCTGCCCGCCATCGAGGCCCTCAAGCTCGAAATCCATGACGAACAGATCGGCGTCGACATCATCCGTCGCGCTATCGAAGCTCCCCTCCGTGAACTTGCGTTCAACGCAGGCGTCGAAGGCAGCTTGATCGTTCAGGAAGTCAAGCGCCGTCAAGGAAACGAAGGCTACAACGTGGCTACCGGTGCCTACGAAGACCTCGTCAAGGCCGGTGTCGTCGACCCCAAGAAGGTGACCCGTTCTGCTCTGCAAAACGCCGCCTCCATCGCTGGTCTCCTCCTCACCACGGAATGCCTCATCACCGAGATTCCTGAGAAGAAGGAAAAGCCAGCCGCTGATCCTCACCACGGCGGCGGCATGGACTACTAAGTCCAGGCTTCTTTCGAATTGGTTTCGATCGAACGGCATCAAGCATTTGCTTGGTGCCGTTTTCTTTTATTGAACTGAATGTCTCCTGGAATTGAACCAGTCTTCGGTCCGGTAAATGGACCCGATTCGACCATTTCGCAGCTCAATAATTCGGTCGGCGATACGAAGCGTTTCCAAGCGGTGGGCAACCATGATCGTCGTTCGCTTCTTTGTCAGCAATCGAAGCCCGTCCAGGACCAAGGACTCACTCTCGACGTCCAAAGCGCTTGTCGGTTCATCCAACAACAAGACCGGGGCGTTTTTCAAGAAGGCACGCGCCAAATTGAGCCGTTGCTTTTCTCCCACGCTCAACCGGGCAGCTCCATCGCCAACGATGGTGTCGTAGCCTTTCGGTAGTCGTCGGATGAAATCGTCGGCATTCGCTAGCTTGGCAGCCTCAATGATTTGCTCTCGGGTCGATTGAAGGTTGCCGTAGGCCAAATTCTCCGCGATCGATGTCGGCAAAAGCAGCGGTTCTTGCAGCAGGACAGAAATCCCCAGTCGGAGGGACCGTCGCTCAAACTCCGGAATCGCGACTCCATCCATGCGAATGACGCCAGAGGTCGGATCAAGAAACCGAGGAATCATCTGAAGCAGTGTGGTTTTACCCGCCCCGCTGGGACCTATAAGCGCCACCACCTCTCCCGGATTGATCGCCAAGTTTACCTCGTCAAGAGCCGCACGCCGACCATCATAGCTAAAGGACACGGCTTCAAAACGGATGGCCGGTAAACGACCTGCTTCTGCCTGAAAGGGGCGGTTTCCATCGACCTCAACCGCTTGATTCTCCATCAGATCAATAACTCGGCGTGTTCCAGCCAGAGCGTTGGTCAAAGTCGTGCCAAGTTGCGATAGTTGATTTAGTGGCTCATAAAGTTGTGCCAAATAGGCGAGGAATACCCAAAGTCCGCCCACGGTCAACGCCCCGGACACCACTTGGCGGGCTCCCACATACACAAGTCCCGAGCTCCCAGACCCGAGCACAAGCGCAACAACAACCAAGTAGGCCAATTCAGCTCGATGCTGCCGCCATCGGGATTCCTTCGATTGTTCAAGGCCAACTCGAAACTGCTCTGTCTCCTCCGGTTCACGGGTAAAGGACTGAATCAGGAGAAGGTTTGCGACCGTTTGTTGCAGTCGAGTGGCCAAGGTAGTCTCCGCCAATTGGGCCTGTCCGGCGAGGCGGGACATGGTTCCTCCAAATTGGCGCATCACCAGAACCAGAATCGGGACCGTTATCAACGCGGTTGCCGTCAGGGACAAGTTGAGTTGCACCATCACCCAGGTCATGGCTAGGACTTGGGTAGTGGCACCCAGAATTCCAAACAATCCTTGGGTGAACAATGTTTGGATCGAGTAAGCGTCCCACGTGGCCCGGTAGAGGATTTCCCCTTGTGGTAGTCCATTCCATTGCTTCATCGAAAGCCCCAGCAGCCAGTCGAATACGGCAGCACGGATTCTCTCCAACCCTCTCAACCCCAGAAGAATCACCGTGCCGTTTTGAAGGGAAACAAGCAAGGCATGGGCTCCATGAAGAGCCGCCATCAGCAAGACGAGCCGGGTGAGTGTGCCCGCAGGAGAAGCTGTACCTATCCACGGCCTCAACCACTCAGGAAGCGGTTTTCCTCCCAGGACAGAGTCGACAATGACCGCCAGCGGCCACGGTTTGAGCAAACCTGCCGCCGTGCTCAGCGCCAATAAACCGATAGACAGCAATATCCGGAGCCCATCGGGCCGAAAATAGCTCCAAATCCGCCAGCTATGTCGCATGGGCTGTAGTATGGGAATTCGGGCTATCAAGGAAAGCAGCCAGCATCCGTAGCGCAGCCTTTCAGGCTGCAGTATCGCAGGTCTCCAGTCCTGACTGGCGGTCCGAACCACGCCCACCCCCAAAGTTATCCCTCGCCTGCCCCCGAGCGCCACGGAAGGGCTGCTGCCCAATCCCGGTTCGATAACCAAAAACGAGTGTAACCGATCCGATTGTGGGTTGGTCTTTTCGTGAACGTTCGTAAACCAATCGCCTGATAACACCGATCCGCATACTGCCTGCGGGAGTCTCTCATGCCCATTCGCTCGAAGTATCCAGTCCCGGTTCGCCATCATCGGGATGTTCGCCCATCCCATCTCATCGTCCTTTTCCGACGGGTTTCGCAGATTTCCTGCCTTCTCGCTACGATCCAATTCCGCTCACCTGCCGCCGATTCACCGCCCGCTGTTACCCCAAGAAACCTGATTGAACAGCCATCGATGAATCGGGCTCTGGCGGAGCGAAGCCGTTTACAAAAACAAACAGCAGGCCAGGTGGATGCTTTCCACAATTTCTCATTCACCGAATCGCTGGCTACCAGCGGTATCACTTTCCGTCACCAGATCGTCGACGATGCTGGGAAGCATTTTCGTGGCAACCACTATGATCACGGTAGCGCGGTCGTTTCTGCAGATGTCGACGGGGATGGGCTTCCCGACCTCTTCTTTGCCTCTCAACTGGGAAGCAACGGTCTGTTTCGCAACTTGGGTGGCGGACATTTCCAAGATATCACCGCCCTGGCGGGGGTAGGGATGGCAGACCAAATTTCCGTGGGTGCTTCCTTCGCTGATCTCGATAACGACGGGTTGCCCGAGTTGGTGGTGACGACAGTACGCCACGGCAATCGGCTATTTCACAATCTGGGCGGCGGGCGCTTCGAAGACGTTACCCAAGCAGCCGGTTTTGGGTATTCCGGCCACTCTTCAGGTATCGTCTGCTTTGATTTCGACCGGGACGGGCTCTTGGATATTCTCGTCTGCAATGTCGGACGCTACACCACCGACGATAAAGGAGCAGGTGGATACTACGTCGGGTTTCCCAATGGCTTCCAAGGACATCTTTTCCCCGATCGTACCGAGTACTCCATCCTGTATAAAAACCTGGGTGCGATGCGTTTCAAGCAAATCACTCAAGAAGCCGGATTGCGTGTTCCCGGCTGGACTGGCGACGCCTCTTTTACCGACTTGAATGGAGACGGTTTTCCCGATCTTTATTTGTTGAACATGCAGGGGGACAATCACTACTTCGAGAACCAGTCAGGACATCAATTCATCGACAGGACGGCAGCCACTTTCCCGAAGACGTCGTGGGGGGGAATGGGGATCAAATTCTTCGATTTCTCCCAGGATGGACACCCCTCGCTCTTTGTCACTGACATGCATTCCGACATGACCGGATTGCAGACGCGAATCAGCAAGACTAATTTCACCCTGTCGTTTGAAAAAAGCAAGAGTGAGTCCTGGTGCACCACGGAGTATACCGATGACTACCTTCAGGGAGCTGCCAATAACGTGTTTGGCAATTCATTCTACCGAGGGGCAGAGGGTGGCAAGTTTACGGAGGTATCCGATCAGGTGGGTGCCGAAACATTCTGGCCTTGGGGTATCAGTGTCGGGGATCTAAACGCCGATGGATTTGAAGATGTTTTTATTCCCGCTGGCATGGGTTTTGGCTTTCGCTACGGTATCAATTCGGTCCTTCTCAATGTTAATGGAAACCACTTTGCCGACGCCGAGTTCATTCTGGGGGTGGAACCCCGGGCTTTGGCTCGACGCTACCACACCGCGTTTGTTTTAGACTGCGACGGTGCCGATCGAGACCATCCCCTGGCTCGCGGGCATACGGGTATGCTCCCCATTTCAGCCCCGGCCAGTAGTCGTTCGTCAGTCATTTTGGATATCGACGGGGATGGAGACTTGGACATCGTGAGCAATGAAATGGGAGACGCCCCCATGGTGCTCGTCAGCGATTTGGCTTCTCGAAAAGCTGTGAACTTTCTGACCGTCCGGCTCGTCGGTAAGACCTCCAATCGGGATGGCCTGGGCGCTCAAGTGCGGGTGACTTCGGGTGGACGAACATGGACCCAATTTCACGATGGAAAATCCGGCCATCTCGGCCAGAGCTCTCTGCCACTTTATTTTGGCCTCGGCGCTTCCACCAATATAGAAAAAGTCGAAGTCCTTTGGCCATCCGGTAAACGCCAAACCATCGTGCCACCGATTCCCGTCGGTAAATTGCTGGTCGCGACGGAACCGGAATAACTGGGAGCCTCAATCCGCCTTTTCACGACTTTGGCACCGTCCCCGATTTCAACTGACTCCGCAGCCAGGCCAAAACGTTGGCCACCTCGCTCGGGGCCAGTCCCTCGGCAAAAGAAGGCATCAGGGATGTCTCCAAACGCCGTACTCCGGTGACATCCTTGCGCAATAAAACAGGCTCGACCCCATTCGGCAGCGCCATGGTCAGGCTCGTCGCTCCGTCATCCCGAAGAATTCCAGTCACCGACGAACCGTCCCCCAGTTTTACGACTGTCGTTTCGTACCCTGGGCGAATTCGATCGTTCGGCATCAAGATATCCTTGAGCAATCCCTCTTCGGCCATACCCAATTGCCCAATGAGGTCGGGGCCGACTTCGTGCCCTTCCTTGCCGATTAGATGGCAAGAGGCACACGCCTTCAGGAACAACTCGTGACCCTGTTTCAAATCCCTCGGTTGACCGAGTGCCGCCACATACGTTGCAAAAAGCTCGTCGCTGACCGCCTGCACCGGCGGTAGTACCCCAGCGTGGATCAACGTTTCCTCTTCTTCTGCCGACGGCAGGAAGGTCTCTTCCAAAGCCTGTGTCGACTTTCTCACCCCACTCTCCGGACTAGCTCCCAAGATCGCCATTACAGCCAGTGCTGCCTTGTCATTGAGCGGTTTGCGAGGCGCGTTTTTTCGGCCTTGAGCGAGTCCTCCCAGAAGAGCCGATTGCACTGCCGCCGGGGCTCCATCTGCCAAACGCAACGCTTCCACTAGTTTGGACTCCGAACGGCTCGCAGCGATCGCTTGGGCGAGTGCGGACAAGAACCCGACCGGCGACTCAGGTTTTCCAATTATGTTCCGCAACATCTCAACCTCCCGATTATGAATGGAGGATAATACGGCCGCATCCATCCACCGAATGTGCCGCACATCCTCTGCGAATTCAGTGAGACGTGAAAAGGCTCTCGGGTCCTGGGTTTCTCCAAGACTGAGGGCAAATTGAACTTTCACCCGAGGATCACTTTCGGCTCGGCTTGCCGTTAACACGGCTTCCAATAGTTCGCGACCTTCAGCTTGGGCCAACCACCGGTCTCCGATTTGTAGCGCATGAACCCGGACTGCATCATCGGGATATCCGACATACGGAATGAGGTCTTTGGGGACCATGGCACCCAATTGATCCAGCGTTCGTAAAGCACTGATAAGCACAGCCGGCGGCGTCGACGGATGGATCAAGAACTCTCGGATTGGGCCCGCCGCGTCCAGCGCCCGCCGTTCAACCAGAAGCCGCTGCGCCGTTTGCCGTCGCCAGAGCAGGGGACTACCAAGTTCCTTAGTTAGGCTCTTGGAATCCATCGCTCCGAGATCAGGGGTAGAAACGGGCGTAGCGTCCCGGTGAGTCAAGCGATAGATGCGACCTTGGTCATGCCCTGCGTAGACGCCATATTGCTGCTGAAGGTGCCGGGGAATGGCCGAATAATCTTCGATGATTTCCCGGTAATAGTCGGTCACCCAGATCGAGCCATCTGGGCCATGGGTCAGGTTTATCGGATGACTCCACTGATCGCTGGTAGCCGCAAATTCTGATTTCTGTTCGGTTTCCAGGCGATGTATCGTCAAAGCCGAACCGTTCTTTTCGATCCGAGCTCGATGAATTAAGTTCCCCGACGGTTCGCAAACAAAGTACTGCCCGGTTAGTCCCGGTAAGACCGAGTCCCGGTAAACCAACGGCCCGCAGGCTGCCGTGAACCATCCGTCTGCTTCACTTTCCGCCGCCCCATACCGGCTATTGTAGTACTTGAAATACTCCGGATCGTCCGCCCGCTTCTGCCGCCATGGATGCGGTTTCGAGAGGGAATAGGCGTGGGGATCACCGGTGGCGGCCTCCAAAGAACGAACGGCTGCATTGGGGTTACGAATCAGATAATGCCATGGCAGCGGCGCAACATAGATGGCTGGCACGGTGGTGTTTTCTGTGAACCGATCCCCACTTTCAGTCACCGCAAATCCAAACGTTCCCGAAGCCCCGGTCACGGGTTCAATTGCCGTGCCATCAGCTCGTATTCGGAAGTCCGAGTCTGGCAGCGTCACCGCCTCGGCTAAGTGTGGCCCTGTTATTTTGCTGCCACCCCACCCGCGGGCAAAGTATATCCACCCATCGGCTCCCCACTGGGGTGAATTAATTCCACGCCACATTTCGCCCACCCGAAAGCCAGTGAAAAGGACCTCTCGTACCTCCGGCTTGCCGTCGCCATCGCGGTCCGCCAGAAAAACAATATCCGGTGCGCAAGCCACAATTACTCCACCACGGGCCGCGATAATCCCGTAGGCTGGGGGGAGGTTGGTCGTCCAAATATCGGCAATATCCATCCGCCCATCCCCATCGGTGTCGCGCAGACGCTTCACCACCCCATACGTCCCCGCCAAGGCCGCCTTTTTGAACCGGTCATCCGCCTCGACCCGTCTGACCTGGGTGTCCAGTTGCCCGGACTTGTTGAGTTCCTCAATATCCAGTTGCCCTTCCAGATTGTACCCATGCAATTCGCAAACAAACATTTGGCCCAGTTCGTCCCAGCAAACGCCGGTCGGCGAAGCAATCAACGGCTCGCTTGCGACCACTTCCATCTTGAATCCTGCCGGAAGTTTGAACGCCGCAGCGCTTTCCTCCGGTGTCTTCGACTTCGGAGCATCGGTCGGCTTGGGGATTTCAGCCGTGGCCAATGATAGCCCAAGCACTACTGCCCAAACCAGATGACGCCCGACTGTTGATTGAAGCGATTTAATCTTGGAAATGTTGGGGTATTTCATGGTTTTGTGTTCGTTGTCACACTCCAGTCAACTGCTGCTTCAAATAATCGCCCGATTTCTCCTTCGCCGTCATGAATAGCGTACGGGTCAAGGAAGAGGCCTACCCGACGAGATGGAGCTAAAGTGGGTTGGGTTTCTGTCGGTCCCGCCGAAGGCCTTACCAGTTTCGCTCCAACCTCATAGGCAAAGAGGACCGCTTGGTCCGGTCGCCCCGGCAGGTGCGCGACCACTGTGGCACTCGCTGATGGTACACCCCAACTGATTACTTCCTGTAGCCAGGTTGTCGATGTCCCTCTCAGACCTGCGGCAAGCGGATGATACGGATTTAGAATGTCCACCGGCGATGCGCCGTTCCGGAAACCGTGATCCACTCCCATAACTCCTCCGGTCATGCCCAGCACCGAATAGCCAGCAGGCTCCAGGCAAAGCACTGGGACAGCGGCAGTTCCAAGTTGAATACGCTCAAGCGCCGGTTCGCCAACTCCGTAGGCAAACAGAGATACGATGATCAACGCCCGATCCCGAATATCTTCCGGCAGGACGGTGTCGTAATGCTTCGTTTCCACGCGAAACCCGAGTTGCCAGAGTCGGCTGCTCAAAAACTTGTCGCCAATAAGCTGGTTGAACCGATTCCAATTGGTCCCATCGGGATGCCGCGAGGTTAAAAGCAAGACGCTGCCGGCCCTTGTCCTCGACACCGTCGGTGCCTGGTCGCCCGTTACAAACGCACGGTTTCCGCCCGCCACATCTTCAGCCTGGCCATTTTCCAAAGCAGTCAAATGAACCAAACCTTCTTCCACACGCATCGCTGTCCTGCCGTTCGCCGAGGCAAGACTGAATTTGGTTCCCAGCACCGATGCTTCCGCTTCCTCCGTCCGAATCAGCCAAGGATAACCGGGTCGCTGTTTCTCGGCCAGAATCTCGATAAAGCCCCGCGCCAAATTCAGTCGTCGGGCTTTTCCACCCCAATTGAGCCGAGCCTCGGGTCCAAGTAGAACCACCCCAAGTCCAGGCACCCGCGCTTCCGCCATTCCATCACGGCTCACTTCAATCCATTCGTTCCTTCCAAGGCGTTCCCCACCTGTTGCCGGACGGTTACCGGATGTCGCCCCGATCACGACCCCGCTCTGACTGCTCACAATCGTTGCCCAGGTCCTGCCTTCGGACCAATGGTTCGTTGCTAATCCCAGTAGAATGATTCCTAAGGACATCGCTAGAATCGGTCGCCAATCCTTTCGTGACTTCGCCAATAACCAGGATATCCAGGTGACGAACGAAACTCGTCTCGGTTCCAAAGCCACCTCTTTCGCTGACGCAACTGCGGCCAACGATTCATCTAGATTGACGAAGTCCAGAAACGCCGCGCGCACCTTCGCGTTAGTCCGCATCGTCCGCTGGAGTTCGGCGACCTCCTCGGGGGTCGCTTCTCCATCGGAATACCGTTGGAGCAGGGTGTTAAAACGGTCCATCATATCCGGTCGAGCTTTGATATCTCTCGTTGGACACAATCCAGCAATGCCTGACGAATTCGATGAAGCGCTTTGTAAAGGGACATCGGCGTCCGCCCGAGGTGCAGTGCCAACTCATCCATCCGAATCCCCGGGGCGTAGGCCGACAACACTAATTCCCGATGATCCTTGGGTAGCTTCTTGAGGCAGGAGTCCAATGATTCCCGTTGCGCATCATGACGTGATTCGGCGGCGATCGCCTCGTCAGCCAAAATCGCCAACAAATCCGGCTCAAAAACATGGCGATCGCGCCTTCTGTCGCGCAAGAACGCCAGCGCTTGGTATCGGGCAACTCCAAACGCCCATTTCCGGAAATCCCGTGCGGGATCGAAGTCCGCGATTTTTTCCCATAAGATGATGGCGACATCCTGCATGACCTCCGACGCGTCCTGGCGAGTCGGGACCAAAGAACGAACAAACGTCCGTAATGCCGGCTCATGCTCGGTAAAGAGGCGCAGGAATTGTCGGTGCTGTTCGTCCCCCGTGTTCATTCGTATTTCCGCAATAGGTCTCCATTTCGATTCGCCATTTGCCAAGGAATCTTCGTTTGTCTGCTTAGGCCGTGTTTTCAAAATGGCTTTGTCTATATGCGCCTGTTTTGGCCAGCAGATAGGCAAATGCATTTTGAAAACACGGCCTAGTTCTACTTTTTTACAGAGGGATGCTTCTTTCGGATGCCGAAGACTTGCCAACGGCACGCAAGCCTCCGCGCACCTCACAAAGTAGAACCAAATCGACGGGTGGTCGATTGCTCGCCTAATCTGTCAGTCCGGTCAGCCGCAGCGGTGTTGGGTTCCAGCCCATACATTGATTCCCTTGCCCGTTTCGAGAAACGACTTCAAACTAGACAACACCCGTGGCCAGCCCCAGGCCACTTTCCCTGCCATGGTTGAGTGGGGGCCAAATTCGCTGTGAACAATCTTCAGGGAGACCAATTCATCCACCGCTTCGATCTCATATCGGATGATGGATTTGTCGTTCGGTTCAGCCGGGTCGGCCCAGGAAAGCACCAGACTCCGGGGAGGGTTGCTTTCCAGAACTTCGCCCACAATTCGGACGGTGCGATGCTCGTCATTAGCGATGTGCCGCCAATCGGCTCCGGCCTCCCATGTAGACCTGTTCTCGCCTCCACCCCAGTATTGGCGGGTGAATTCAGGGTTGGTGATCGCTTCCCAAACCGCCTTTGGCGTGGACCGAATGTAGGTGACATATACGAATGTTTTATTTTCCATAGCGTTACTCTTGCTGCTGTTTTTCGAGACCTTTCTTGAGATCGCTCAACGCATGGAGGCGCGGGCGTTCGTATTTGCTAATCCAGCGTTCGTAGATCTCCTGCAACGGCACTGGATTGAGATAATGCAGCTTCTCCCGCCCTCGCCACTGCACCGCAACGAGGTTTGCTGTTTCCAACAAGACAAGATGCTTGGCGACCGCCTGCCGGGACATTTCTAGATGTTCACACAATTCACTTAGAGTTTGTCCATTCTTCAAGTGCAACTGGTCCAGCAACCGTCTCCGGCTTTCATCCGCCAAAGCTTTGAATACCGCATCCATCTGTGATGACAATATGCAACCAAATGGTTGCATGTAAAGCGCGAAAATGAGCGGCGCTTCGAGTAATGGGGGGATAGAAAAAAGGTGGGCCCCACTCTCCATAGCGCAGGCTTTCCAAATCACAGCTTTTCTATCAAAGCCCCTAAATCACACGTAACCTATTGAATAATAGAAACATCGGTAGGGCAAGACTCCGTCAAGCCGGAGGCGGTCCGAACCACACCACCCTCGCAATCGATACCTCGCCCGCCCCCGCGTGCCTCGGGTGGGACGCTGCTGTACCGCAGACTTTTAGTCTGCTCGGCGGTTCATTTTGCCTATGTCGGGGGGCAACCACCCTTCCATGAGGTCAGGAGTCTTTAAGCTGTCCATCACCGCATCCGCTACCATCTTCGGCGTAATCTGGGTCAGACACCGCAGGTCAATGGGACATTCCCGCAGAAAGCACGGAGCACACGGTGCACCAGCCCGCAACAGGCGATGTCGCCGATCTCCCGGCAGCCCAGGCCCCGTGAGCTCCGGCGATGTACTCCCAAATGGAACCACG
>CAILNN010000303.1 GCA_903835555.1 uncultured Verrucomicrobiota bacterium | reverse complement strand
CTTGGAACAACGGCTACGTTTTGGATTATAGGAAGTTGCCATGCACAAAATCACGCTGCTATTCGGTGCGCGCCTCATGACCATCTTGGTCGCTCTACGGGTCCTGGCGAGTGCCGCAGAAACGCCGGTGTATCCACCAACAAACTTTCCCGACCGGAGTGGTTGGGGCAGGAACATCCAGCGTACCATGCGGTTGCTGGCGACCAGTACAGCCGAAAAGCGCAATAAAGTCCGGATCTTGTTCTATGGCCAAAGCATTACCGAACAGGGTTGGTCGCGGTTGGTGGAGGAGGATATTCGGCGGCGGTTTCCGAACGCCGATCTCGTCATCGAAAACCGCGCACTGGCCGGGTTCTCATCGCAATTGCTGGTCAAAACGGCAGAGACCGACCTTTATCCCTTCCAGCCCGATCTGCTGATCTTTCATGTCTACGGGGCACACGACAAGTACGAGGACATTATCCGCCGCACGCGGGAACGGACCACGGCTGAAATCTTGATGCAGACGGATCATGTGACCAAGCCGGCGGATTTCACCGAGGAAACCGATCCGGCAAAGTTGCCGCCCGCGGGAAAGCACTGGGATGCCTTCATGAACCATAATTGGCTGCCATCGCTTGCGAAGAAATACACGGCGGAACTGTGCGATCAGCGAACGTTGTGGAAGGCCTATCTTACTGAGAACAAGCTGGAACCAAAGGCCCTACTGAAAGATGATGTTCATCTCAACGCGCACGGAGAATGGTTCATGGCTGAGTGCGTCAAGGCCTATCTACGCTATGACCCGACCCTTGGCCCATCACCAGCGGAGGACTGGGTGAAAACCTATGAGATGGGCAAATACGAGGGTAAGACCGCCGGTGGGTTGGAATTCGACTTCGATGGAACTCGAATCGAAGCCATTTGCTCAGGTGTTATGTCCGTGCCAGCGAGTGTGCGAATTGACGCCCGCAAACCGTCTGAACTCGCGGAGCTTTACGGATTCACACGCGCCGTAACACACCCGGAAGGGAAGTGGCCGGTAAAATGGCCTATCATCGCCCCCATTGGTTCGGAGAAACCGCTGCTGGTGGGGGATTGGGCGATGGAGGTGACTAAGGATGCTGCCGATGAAAAGTTGTTCACGTTCACGCTGACCGGCTCGAAGACCGGACCCGACGGTGAAGGACGCAGCAACGCAAGATTCGTCTCAAAGTCGGGCCGTGTGGTCATCGAGACCAACGCCTGGAATGTCACCTACCCAATGAACCTCGCTGGAATCCAGACGGTGCCGGACAAGTTCACGGTAAAATGGCGAGTAGAACCCCACTTCGTGGATGAATTCGTCGCACCCAGCGTGAATGGCGCCAGGACTGAAACAATCGTTCCGCTGGCACAAGGACTGCGGAACACCCAGCACAATCTGAAGATATTCTGTGAGGGTGTGCTGCCCATCGTATCCATCCGTGTGTATCGCCCTCCCTTGATGGCGGTGAGCGGAGCAGGAAAAGAATAAGACTGGCTACTCAAATTGGGAATAGCGCAACACCGAGGGGGTTGAATGAATCTGCAGACCTCACCCGGGGTAGGCCCGCAGACGGGCCAACCCCGGGCTTTGGTCCCAAACCCCTTTGGGGTTTGCAGAAGCGAAATTGGTGTTCGCCCTCCATTTGCCGTAACAGGAATGGTTTCTAGCAAAACGTTTGCTAAATCTATTTTGGATACATGACGATAGAAAAAAATTGGAGGTTTGATTGAGCGGCATAATGGCTGCTACTTTGAGGGAGTTCCAAGTTACCTCAATCCGAATAAGTCTATGTTCGCCCGCGCAATTGTTTTCGTACTCGTCGTGCTTTCGTCATTGTTCGGCCTCCTCGCCGCACCCGCCGGTATCAAACTTGGGCAAAATACGTCCAAAGTCGATCGTTTCGATTTCGTCGAGTTCACACTTTCGATTGAGAAGCCCGACGCGTTAAACCCATTCACCCATGTTACGGTGACTGCCGAGGTAATGCCGCCTCACGGATCACCGATTCATGTGGATGGTTTTTGCGACACTTTGGATGGCTCAATTTTCCGCATCCGCTACATGCCCCGCATCGAAGGCAAGCATTCCGTATCCATCACCTATCGGCAGGGCGAATTCACCCGCACGTTTAATGGCAAGTTCTTGGCCACGGCTGGAAAGAACCAGGGTCCGGTTCGTGTGGACATGTACCATCCATTTCACTTTGTTCGAGAAGGTTCGGGGCAGCACTGGTTTTGGAATGCAACCACGACCTATGAGTTGCTGGCGTGGGATGACGAGACCATCGCACGTTCGGTTGTTCGACTGGGTAGATTGGGCGTGAACCGAATCCGGGTGGCACTGGCAGGTCGCACGCCCGACGGGAAACGCTGGAATGAGCCGCTCGTCCTTCGCACGCCCAAGTTCGCGTTCAAGATGGAGCCCTGGCTGGCGGCGCGGCCAGACAACATTGCCGACCCAGGATACGACGTAAGCCGATTTAATCTTGAACTTTTTCGCAAGGCGGACCGGCTTCTGCGCCTCTGCCGGGAGCGTGGCATTGTCGTGTCGCTCATTTTTTATGTGGATGGGCGGGACCCCGGAGTGGACCCATTTGGCAAGGAGGGAATGGGCGGTGTGGACGAGCAACGTTATTACCGGTACACCATCGCGCGACTAGCGTCGTTTGAGAACATCATGTGGGACATCTCCAATGAGTATCGATTGTTTCGCGATGATCCGTGGGCTGAGAAGATGGGTGCCTTGGTCAAGGAATGCGATCCTTACCAACACATCGCCAGCATTCACGGCCACGGCGACTTTCATTTTCGACAGAGTCCATGGGCTGATTTCGCCATGTACCAGAGCTGGGATGAGCATGGAGGATACGCCTTCATGTTGAAGAACCGGCGCGAGCAGGCGGCGACCGGACGCCCAATGCCTCAGGTTAACGAGGAGTATGGCTACGAGGATCATTATCCCTTTCCGTGGGGTGAACGGCGATTATGGCCCGCGCGCATTGCGGATAATCGGCGGCGGCTCGCCTGGGAAATATCCATGGCCGGCTGCTACCAGACAACCGGGGAACGGGCCAACAATGGGACCGGTGCCGGTCCGGACACCGGCGGGGGCTGGGTAAACGGGCGTGGCGATGACTCGATGACGATGCTGGTCGGCTACCGTTCCATGAAGGGGTTTTTCACAAGCATCGATTGGTGGAAGCTCGAGCCCCGAGACGATCTCGCTGCCGACGACACCTTGTTCATGGCCGAACCGGGGCGCTGCTACGTCGCCTATAAGCCCAATGGAGGCCCGGCTAGGTGCATCCTAGCCGCAGGGGCCTACCGTGCGAGGTGGTTCAATCCCCGTGACGGAGGGTGGTCAAAACCATTCGACTTCAAGCAAGCCAGAGAGGGGGTTTGGACTTCGCCCGTTCCAGACGATGCCGGGGATTGGGCGCTGCTGTTGGAGACAAAATAAGATCGATAATTTGTTATCCTTCTTCGCCAAGTATGCAGGCATACGGTCCAGCGTCGTTGCCCAGCTCAGCAATAAAGTTCAGGTCTTGTTGCTGCTTTTTTCATCCCGGTCGTGTCATGTCATCGAAATGGGATTAACCCGTCTTTCGCAACTGGAGGAAATATTCTTTGTAAGTGGTTGAAAATGAGGCTGGCTAGTCAAAAGGTCGCACCATGGTCATGGTCCAGCGAGGCGTTGTGTGGACCACGCCAAGGCGCTAAGACGCGAAGAAGAATGCAGATACAACGATTCGCGTCCCTTCTTCCTTTGCGTCTTTGCGCCTTGGCGTGCCCGAGTTGCGAAGCATGGGTTAACGAATCTGTTGCTCGAAAACCATTCCAGTTACGATAAATGTAGAGGAAACGTGCGTTTAGCGCCTGCCAACCCCAAAGCAAAGGAACAAAGCCAGGGGTTGGCCTTCGTTTTTAGGGCAACTCCGAGTGTGTCACCGGTCGATTCAAAGTGTACCAGCTGGTTCTACTTTGTTATGCTCTTCGTGTTAGCCAGTAAGCAGTCACTTCATGGGCAAGGAAAGTCATTATCGGCCATGCTGAAGGCATGGAAGCTAATAGCCGGTGGTCGAGCGAGGCACGAGCGATACCAACGGATCGAACGATTCGTTAGTTTCCGCATCCTGAAGGGATGCAAGCAAATCTATCCAAACACCCTTCCAATGCTCCCGGATATCGATCAATTGGGCAAATGCCAGCCCAGATTCGAAATTGTGGGTGCTGGCACCCCTCCGGGGCGCAGGGCCTGCTTTTCCGGTGATCCGGTGGTGTCGCTGCGCTCAACCACCGGCTATTAACTTCCATGCCTTCAGCATGGTCCCCGGTTCATGGTCTGTGTCACAATTGAAATGAATGACCTATGACTTTCGCCAGAAGCCTAACAAAGTCGAACTAACGTCATCATCCTCGATAAGACAGGGACAGGGAAAATCCAAGAGGATACCGAACCAAATGGAACTAATCCGTTGTTGGCCCGGCCTCGGAATTGACCAT
>CAILNN010000302.1 GCA_903835555.1 uncultured Verrucomicrobiota bacterium | reverse complement strand
GCTTCCGGTTGGCCCCGGCCAACTCCAACCCATCGAAAACCACCCCCCGAAGCATCGATTTTCACGAAACCCATTCCGACATATTCCGACAACTATTCTTCGTTTCGGTGCACGATTGCGACCAAAACTCCAAAAAGCAAACCAGGCAGAATATGCCCTATTTATGGCCTCATTATGCACTTTTCACGCAACGTCACGAAATGTTAGAAGCGGTTTCCTAAACCGTTGATTCAGGTTCAATTCCTGATGGGGGCACCAATTTTATCGCCCTGTTTCTAGGGCTTTTCACTCGTTTTCTAATCCGCTAGCGAATATCCCGATTGATTCATACCGACAGTTTTCCTACCGCTTCCCGGATGAAGTTACGGCAATCTCGAACGGAAGCGAACAGCGACACTTGAACAAGGGTGCTAAAACTCGGGCGGCACGAGGTTACGATTTGCCGACGGGTCGGGAAGTCGGAGAACTACAAGGGCCAATTCGTTTTTGAGGTGAGGAACTACGTCTGGGGGGGAAGGGTCGCCTCGATTCGTTTTCAACGGAGGAAGCCGCCATGGAGCGAGCGAAAGGCCTCCTTCAACAAAGCGAAGTTCTGCCGGTCAAATTCTCGGCCTAGGATTCAAGGGGCATCCCTCCCGGAGGGATGGCGTGAAAAAATCAAGGGAATGGTTGACGTTATTCCTCCTAGGAATAAATTGGCTGTGTCGGATGTGGAAAATCCAGCCAACGGACCGTTGGGATAGGGACCAGCGTCATTACGTGAAAAAGCACCCGGATGAACTGGCTGCCGTAATGCGTAATTTGGGTCGATATCTTGATCTGCTCAAAAACGCAAAGAATCCGATGGATGTGAGGGCTGGGTTTCTCCATCCCGAGGGAAATGGTATTCTGGCAATCGATCAGAAAGGAAGCCGTGGAAATTTACAGGAAACCAGGCTCTATACGTTTGCGGACAGAGATAATTGCATCGTTTACCTTATTGCAATTGGGAATAAAGACAGCCAACAGTGCGACCTACAACTTTCGAGGCGCTTTGTGGCCTCACTAAAACAGGAAACGGACTAAAAATGAACACTGATCCAGAGATCAAGCAGGTACCAAAGCCGACGGGGCGGTCTTATGCAACCGTTGAAGCACTGTTGCGCGGAGAAGGCGTTCCCGAAGAGGTTCAAGCTAAGGTCAATGAGTTGGGTTCTGAGACTCGATTGGTCCACCAGCTTTCGCTCTTGCGGCACAAGGCAGGGATTACCCAGGAGGAAATGGCAAAGCGTCTTGGGGTCACACAAAGTGCAATTTCCAAATTGGAAAGCGGCCTCGATGAGGATCTTAGGCTGGGGGATATCCGTGAATATTCGAGGGCTTCAGGGGCACGGTTGGCGATTGTTTTTGGAAAGCGACTGACGCATGTCGAGGCGGTGAAACTTCATGCGGACGGAATCCGCAAGCACCTTTCGGCCTTAGCGGAATTAGCTCACGGTGACCAGGAACTTGACCGAGCAATTCAAGGTTTCTTCGGGGAGGCGTTCTTTAATATCCTCCATATTCTATCGAAGTGTTCAAATGAATTGCCAATGAATGGAAACGGGTTCGAAATTGAACTGCGCTCATTGGATGGGAATCCGATTGCTAATATCAAACCAAAGAAGAAATCAGGGAAGACCACAGTGATCACTTCGGTACCTGCGTAGGTACGGTTTACCATAAATAGTGTAATCGTTGGACGCGCCGCTCATAAGCACGAGAAAGTCATCTTTGGACGGAGCCAGTCCTGTCTTGCGGTTAAAACCACGACCATAGCCAGGCAATGTCCCGGCTGAATTCCAGGACACTACTCGACAGGGGATCGGTTTCGATTGATCCCAAATCGCCCAATGGGTTAGGACAAGAGGCGACCCATGTTACCGTCAGCGGTCACTCAAAGTGTACCACCTAGGGTCGAAAAGAAAGGGTTCAAAATGTACCACCTGAGACGAGGCGACAGCGGGTGACAGTGGGCGGGTGGAACCGCGTTCATTGGCCTCTGTATGGCCAATGTACTCGGTGTGCAAAACCAACAAGCAATCATCGCATTATATGCGCAGGGGAAGTCGATACGATGGATCGCCCGGGAACTGGGGG
>CAILNN010000301.1 GCA_903835555.1 uncultured Verrucomicrobiota bacterium | reverse complement strand
CGATAAAGGGCCGAACCACTGTCTTGCTTGTATTCCCGCGTGTTGGACCCGGAATAGGCCACCGGTTCCCAGATATTGGGAGGCTGATACGATTTTACCGCTTTGCCCCCAAACGTGAGGTCCATCAGACCCGAGACAAACAGGGCGTTATCCCGGATTTGTTCGGCGTCGAGCCTAAAACGGGGACCCCGCGCCAACAGGCGATTCTCAGGGTCGCGTTGCAGCAAATCGGGTGTGACCTGAGAGGATTGCCGGTAGCTAGCCGAAGTGACGAGTAGTTTGACCAACCGTTTCACATCCCAACCATGGTCCCGAAAATCGCTGGCCAGCCAATCGAGTAATTCCGGGTGCGATGGGGGATCACCTTGAGATCCAAAGTTATCGGAGGATTTGACCAACCCAGTCCCGAAGAACTGTTGCCAGAACCGATTGACCGTCACCCGGGCGGTCAGCGGGTTTTCCGAACTGACCAACCACCGAGCCAAATCCAGACGATTGGGATTGTTGGTGTTGGATAGCGGTGGCAAGGCGGTCGGGACATTCGGGTAGACGCGTTCTCCCGGTCGATCATAAGCCCCGCGCAACATGACGAAGCTATCACGCGGTTTCTCCAGGTCCCGGAAAATGAAGGATTGAGGAATGGCCTCGTTATAATCATCACGCCGTTTTCGGGCGGAAGCAACGGCCTCAGTCAATGGGGTGAATACCGGGCGGGTCTGCGAACAAATCCGGCTCAAATAATGGTTCCGCAACTCGGTCACTTGACCAGGTGTCCGGTTTGTGGTTGCCGTTTCCTTAAATATCTTCCGAATGGGTTCAGGCAATTCCTGGGATTCCTTCCCATCCTGACTGCGAACCCAGGCGACAAACGATTCGGTCGGATCATTTGCCGGATCAACGTGTGCCGTCGTCCCCGCCTTGTCCCAATAGACCGTTCCCCCGGATTGAGTGTAGGCCAAGCCCGTGATTTTATCCCCCGGCTTCAGGCCAACCGTTGCCGCATCGAATTCCAACCGGACCCATTGAGCAGTCGGCGGCAGCTCCCCCATCACCGCCCGGCTCGTTGTTCCCTTCTGACCCCACGCTATCGCTTCTGCATCGCCCCAAACCGCCCGGTGGTCCCAATCCCCAGTACGGAATTGAAGCATGATTTCTTTCGGAGGATTCGCCGGCTCCAGGTAGACATACGCGAAAAAACGGGCGTTTGCGGGAACAACGATCGGCGTTCCCTCGGACTCAAAAATGTCCTGAACACCGTCTTTCGATCGATGTCGCAATGACTTTTGACCCGCTAGCACCGGGCTCCCGTCATCCACAAAATGGGATGAAGTCGTCCCCCGGAAGCCATTCGGCGCACCGTCATCCAGCCAGACCGTCACCTCATCCCGGGGTGCTGGCGGCGGGTTCAGCGTCGCCGGGTCGACATAGGCGATAGTCGCCAGTGCGTTCGTCACCTTTTTCTCGGCCAACTGAATCTCTGTCTCCAGCTTTTCCAATTGCAGTCGATCCGAGGCCTCTTTCAATTGAACCACAGGGGCGGTTCGGAGCGCATTGCCATCCAAAGCCGGATCAGCGGCGCTATGGAAGAAGGCATACAGCGAGTAAAATTCCTTCTGCGACAGC
Organism: uncultured Verrucomicrobiota bacterium; assembly: GCA_903835555.1. GTDB lineage: Bacteria > Verrucomicrobiota > Verrucomicrobiia > Limisphaerales > UBA9464 > CAILNN01. The sequence goes on along the minus strand of CAILNN010000301.1, from coordinate 418 downwards.
GGATCGTATTTGTGGTCGTGACAAACGGCACATCCAGCCGTCAGCCCCATCCACGCTTGAAAGGTTGTCGCAGTGCGATCAACCGCATATCGGAAAATCCACTCGGCATCAATGGAGCCACCTTCACCGGTCGTCACGTTGCAGCGATTGAATCCCGTCGCCACCAGTTGGTCCGTAGTGGGACTAGGCAGAAGGTCACCCGCGAGTTGTTCCACCGTGAATTGGTCAAACGGCAGGTTGTGATTAAATGCCTTCACCACCCAATCCCGGTATGCCCACATCTGACGTTCATTGTCGAGGTGCATCCCGTGAGTGTCGGCATAGCGGGCCACATCCAGCCAGTGCTTGGCCATGTGCTCGCCATAATGTGACGAAGCCAGAAACCGATCGACCAGTCGCTCGTATGCCTGCTCCGTCT
>CAILNN010000300.1 GCA_903835555.1 uncultured Verrucomicrobiota bacterium | reverse complement strand
GGTATAAGGGACTGGCGAAAGTCAGGGAATCTTGGGTGCGATGGCTGATTTTCCACCAAGATTCACTGAATCAATCTGTGAAAGGTAGTGAAAGTCCATTTGATACAATCCATCTAACCACAGATAGGGATAAAAACGCGGATTAAACGAGTTGCGACCTGATGACAAACCTCCTCTGCCAGTGAAGCTCGATAACCCGACGCTCTCTGGTGGGCGTCCCTATCGGGATGGAAGTCTTAGCTCTTGTGTCCAGCCTGCGGCTACCTCGCGAATGGTGTTGCCGGTGCGTGCTCTCGGAACGACGAATCGGGGGGTAAACCAGGGGAAACCGCCGACAAGATCGGGCGTCACGAGAATCTGACCATCGCAGTCGGGACCGCTTCCGATCCCGATGGTGAGCATACGAGAGCACTGAAGAGTAATTTCGGAGGCGACTGGAGGGGTGACTAATTCCAGAACACAGGCGAAAACGCCGATGGAGTTCAACGCTGCGGCATCCCGCAATAATTGCTGCCGACCGGCGTCATCACGGCCCTTGATCCGGTACTTGCCTCCTTCTTCGAGGACATGCTGGGGAAGCATTCCCAGATGCCCACAAAACGGGATGCCGTCCGCCAAAATTGCCTCGATTTGGGGGAGAATTTCCCTACCGCCTTCGGCTTTCACGAAATCGGCCCCGGCGTCGCGCAGTCGTCGAGCTGACGATAATGCTTCATCAGGAGTTCGGTAAGTGTGAATGGGTAGGTCGCCGCCAATCAACGCACTCGGTTTGGCCCGGGCAACTGCGCGGGTGTGATGCAACATGTCGTCCAGCGTGACATGGGTGGTATCGGGGTATCCCAGAACCACCATACCCAGGGAATCGCCTACCAACAGAATATGGACACCAGCCTCATCCAGAAGCCGTGCGGTGGGGTGGTCATAAGCGGTAAGCGCAGACACGGGCGAGACCGTCTTCATTTGCAGAACCGATTCGACTGTCAACTTGGGACGTTGCACGGGTCGCATCGTCGCGTGCGTCCATTTGGATGTCATCCAAAAGATGCCAAAGGGGAAGTAGCGCTTTCGGCGGAGATTGGTTTCACTGGCCTGGATGCATCCGCAGGATCTCCGCTGTCCCTGGTGTCTGGGCACCCCCATCTACGAACGATACCATGATGACGAATGGGGAGTGCCAGTTCATGATGATCGGGTGCTCTTTGAAATGCTGGTCCTGGAGGGGGCCCAAGCGGGGTTGAGCTGGCTAACCATCCTCAAGAAACGAGAGGGATACCGCCGGGCATTTATCGGATTCGACCTGGAGGCGGTCGCGGGAATGACGCCAACGGACGAGGCCCGGTTGCTTTCCGATGCCGGGATTGTGCGACACCGGCAAAAAATTGCCGCAGCGGTCCGCAATGCCCAAGTGGCTCTGCAAATCCAGGAGGAGTTCGTGAGCCTGGACCGCTTTCTCTGGCAATTTGTCGGTGGGTCTCCAAGGGATGGTCAACGCCAACGACATTTGCCAGGACCAACCCGAACGCCGGAATCCGATGCGATGAGCAAGGCATTGGCCGAGCGGGGCATGAAGTTTGTCGGGACGACTATTTGTTATGCCTTTATGCAGGCGGTGGGAATGATCAATGACCATCTGATTGATTGCCCGAGGTATGCGGCTGTGAATGCCTCAAACAAGAAAGAATCTGGCTTGTCGGGACCGGTTTAGGGCGTGACTTCGGGGGTGGTTCGAGCCGCCGTGCAGGTCTGGAGACCTGCGATACAGCCGACTGGAAAGTCGGTGGTACGTGTCGGCGGTACGGTTTGGTGACTCGCTGCTTGACCGGCGTCGATTCATACGGAGAAATCTAGCCATGAACATTCCCCTCAACGGTCTCGGTCGAGCCGTCATCGCGGTGGTCACTACTCTGGTTGGAATCGCAACCGTTTCCTCGACGCTCGCGGCGGCTAATCCGGTTCCTCTCCGGCCTCTGCACGTTTTCACCAAACAGCAGTTATCTACTGAATTCTGGTCTGAAGGTGCCAATTTTGGGGATTTTAACCATGATGGCAAAAAGGACGTGGTTTCTGGTCCGTATTGGTGGGAAGGGCCGGATTTCAAGGTTCGCCACACCTACGGGGCAACCGATGTCTCCTTCAAGAAAAAGGGGGCCGATGGAACGGAGCAGACGATTCCCGGATATGAAGGTGCCCTCGGTTCCAACAACGCCTATTCAAAGAATTTTTTCGCCTATAGCACCGACCTCAATGGCGACGGTTGGGATGACATCTTGATCCTTGGTTTCCCGGGCGAGCAATCCTATTGGTATGAGAACCCCAAGGGCGGAGACGCTCAATGGGCGAAACATTTGGCGATTGAAGTCACAGACAACGAATCACCCGGGTATTTCGATATCACCGGTGATGGCAAACCGGAGATTGTCTGTGCGTCGCACGGCATGTACGGTTATGCGACCCCCGACCCCAAAGACCCAGCCAAGCTTTGGACATGGCACCCGATTTCACCCAATAACAATTACCAACGCTTCACCCATGGGATGGGTTATGGCGACGTCAACGGGGACGGGCGAACCGATTTGTTGGAAAAAGACGGATGGTGGGAACAACCGGAATCTCTCGTTGGGGATCCACTTTGGAAGTTCCATCCGTATGCTTTTGCGCCTGCGGGTTGCTCCCACATGTTTGCCTACGACGTCAATGGCGATGGGCTAAATGACGTGGTGTGTGGCTTGGTC
>CAILNN010000299.1 GCA_903835555.1 uncultured Verrucomicrobiota bacterium | reverse complement strand
GGGCGTTGAACTCAACAACGCGGCAATCCGTTCACCCGAAATCCCGCGCTCCAAACCTTGTGAATAAACCAACGACAACGAATGCTGAATCCCGGAAATTCCTCCCCAGGCATCCCAAAATGAACCTCGCGATTTCATCTCTGGAGGGCATGGCGAATGGTCCGAACCAATCGTATCGACGTCCCCCCGTGCCACCGCAGCCCAGAGTGCTTCCCGTGTCTCAGGGCTCCGCAGGGGCGGCGCGCATTTGGCCAACACACCGAGGCGTTCCAGGTCATCCGTGGTCAGCGTCAGATAATGGGGACAGGTTTCGACAGTAACATCCACCCCCTGTTTCTTTGCCGCTGAAACCAGTGCGATGCCTTCGGCACAGGTGACATGGACAATGTGCAGCGGACACCCGGTCTCCCCGGCAATATCCAAGACCTCGCGAATGGCCAAAAGCTCCGCCTCGATCGGACGGGAGGCGGCAAAGTCGAGCGGGCCGACTCGTCCCGATGTCCGGGCCTCTGCCGATAATCGGGCGGTGAGCCCTTCATCCTCCGCATGCACCGCCAGGCACATGCCAGGAAGTCCGGCAATGATCTTCATCCCTCGGCGCAACGCAGTGGAATCCGATCGCGGAAAATCGTCGATGCCACTATGGGACATAAAAGCCTTGAAACCGATAACGCCTCCAGCGTGCAGGGCAGGGAGGTGGTCCAGATTGCCTGGAACCAGCCCACCCCAGAAGTGCGTCTTTATCCGGCTATTGACCGCTGCACATCGTCGCTTTTCCGCCAAGGCCTCGGGAGTCAAGGTCGCCGGAAACGAATTCAGCGGCATGTCAAAGACCGTCGTGACCCCGCCCGCCGCCGCTGCCAATGCTCCGGTCGCGAATCCTTCCCACTCCGTTCGTCCCGGTTCATTAAAATGGACATGACTGTCGATCATTCCCGGAACCAACATCGCTCCCGATACATGAACTTCGTCCTGACTCTGCTCCCCAATCGAAGAACCCAATGCAGCAATTTTTCCTTCGGCAATACCCAAGTCACCCGTCAACCAACCGTCGGGTGTCAGAATCCTCGCCTGTCGGATGATGGTGTCGAATGAGCTCATGAAATCGGTTGTTCTTTTCGCCGACCGGACGCCGCGGCGAGTTCACAAACGGCGTCGGCCAGGACCGCTAGTCCCATTTCCATATCCTCTGGCGAGACATATTCATCCGGATGATGACTCAATCCGTCCCGACAGCGCAGGAACAGCATCCCCGTCGGCCCAATCCGAGCCATGATGGCGGCATCGTGTCCCGCCCCACTCGGGAGCACCGGCGTTGGGCCCTGCCGCATTACCGACGATTGCTTGAATCGCTTGATGAATTCCGAATCCATCGGGGTCGCAGCGCCTTGCTGGACAATTTCCATTTGCAAACCCACGCCCCGCCGAGTGGCCATCGCTCGTAGCCCCGTCTCAAGAACGCCAAGGACCTCAGCCAGGCAGGCGTCCGATTCATGGCGGATATCCAGGCTGTGAATGACCCGGTCGGGAATGACATTGCTCGCACCGGGAGTCACGCTGATCTGACCCACCGTCGCAACCAATCCCGGAGCGCTCCGGGCAGGGCTCTCAATCAGCAGAATCGACTCTGCCGCTGCGCAAAGGGCGTCTCGCCGTAAATGCATCGGCGTGGTGCCGGCGTGCCCAGCCTGGCCTTGAAAGCAAAGCCGCATTCGTACTTGG
>CAILNN010000298.1 GCA_903835555.1 uncultured Verrucomicrobiota bacterium | reverse complement strand
TCTCGTTGGGGATCCACTTTGGAAGTTCCATCCGTATGCTTTTGCGCCTGCGGGTTGCTCCCACATGTTTGCCTACGACGTCAATGGCGATGGGCTAAATGACGTGGTGTGTGGCTTGGTCGCTCACGGCTATGGGCTGGCGTGGTACGAGCAGTACCGGGAGAACGGCGAGATCAAGTTTCGCCCCCATGTGTTCATGAACAAGGAGGCTAGCGAGAATCCGTACGGCGTTCATTTCAGCCAATTGCACGCCGTCGACTTGGTCGACATGGATGGCGATGGATTGAAGGATATCGTGACCGGCAAGCGATTCTGGGCACACGGCAAAGATGGCGATCCGGAGCCGAATTCCGCACCCGTGCTCTATTGGTGGAAGCTGGTTCGGTATTCGGACCACACCGCTGAATTTGTTCCACATTTGATCGACGATGCGTCGGGCATTGGCACCCAGGTGATTGCGGCGGATTACAATGGGGACGGGTTGCCGGACATCGTGGTCGGCAATAAGCGAGGGACCTATGTCTTCACCCACGCGGTGAAGCAGGTGACGCCTGAGGAATGGGAAGCGGCTCAGCCGAAGAAATTGAAGCAGTAGGTGGTTAAGGCGGGTTTGGAGTCTGTGATGGATGACATCGGCGACACTCCGTGGAGCCTCGGTGCTTTGACCCGTCCTGCCCGCGCCCCTTTCAGAAACACCCGCCGCCCGTTCACGGACGAAGATCGACCTCAAGTTGCGGCAGGACTCCATCCCTGGCTCCACGGAGCGTCGACCTACTGACCTCTTCCTTTTCATGCGGGGTGGATTAGGCTGATGGTCGATGCAACCATTGGCCCTTCATGAAGTTCACGCGGCTCTCGGGGCTACGTTTGGCGAGGAACGCGGTTTCGAGGTCGTCGTGGACTACGGTGATAGCCCGGCAGAACATGCCGCCCTGTGGCAAAACGCCGGAGTCATTGATCTCAGTTTTCGCGGACGCCTTTGTCTGACCGGTGCCGACCGTATCCGCCTGCTCAATGGTCAGGTAACCAACGATATTAAGTCCCTGGCACCGCAAACCGGCTGCCAGGCTGCTTTCTGCGGTCCGAAGGGACGCCTTGTGGCCGATGCTCATGTCTACCGGCTGAATGAGGAGTTGTTGGTCGAATTTGAGCCTGGACTAACCACGACGCTTGTCCAGCGTCTGGAACACCACATCGTCGCGGAGGATGTCCAGGTTGTGGACGTGACTCCGTACTATGGCCTCTTGAGCGTCCAAGGCCCGAAGGCGGTAGCGGTCATCAACCGACTGGACGTCTTTGGTGCATTACCGGGGGAGGAAAATCGGTTTATCGCCTATCCGGACCCAGCTTTGGGAGACCTCTACGCCATGAATCGGCGGCGCACGGGGAGCATTGGGTTTGACCTGTTCATCCCGACCGATGCCGTCAGCATGGTGTTTGATAAACTGGTTACCGCCGCCCGGGCTGAAGGGGGACGCGCGGTTGGATTTAATGCATTGG
>CAILNN010000297.1 GCA_903835555.1 uncultured Verrucomicrobiota bacterium | reverse complement strand
TGTTGCTCCAGATATGACATTTGTTCCGAAGAGCCATTGGTAGTTGCGAGGATTTGCACCGCTGACGACGACATTGAAAGCCGCGGGACCGCCTGCCACCGCAAACCGGTTCGTCGGTTCGCTGATGATTTGCGGTGCCGGGTTGACGTTATCGGTGATCGGCATCCACGCATCGGCCACTGGGTCGTAGGCCCCGCCGCCGGTTGCCGTTGTCCAGACGTCCACCATGTTTCCGCCGCCCCAAATCAGCATTTGACTGCCGGTCCAGATGGCGAAATGCCCATAGCGCACGGAGGGTGCCCCCAGGTTCGAAAGCGGACGCCAGGTATCCGTGGCCGGATTGTAGGCGGCACCGTCATTGAGGATTTGAAATCCATCTCCCGGACCCGTCGAGCCACCCCAAACAATCATTTCCGTGCCGGTCCAGACCGCCGTGTGGGAACGCCGGGGAGTTGGTGCCCCCTGGTTATTCACCGGTGTCCAAGTGTCGGTCACCGGGTTGTATCGGGCACCGTCACCGAGTTTTACTTGTCCGGCACCCGACCCGCCCCAGATAATCATTTTGCTGCCCGTCCAAACGGCACTGAAATTATCCCGTGGGCTGGGGGCATTGGAGACCGTGGTGGGTTGCCAGGTATCGGTTGAAGGATTGTACCGGGCACCATCATTCAAGAGGGATGTGCCGTTGTAGCCTCCCCAGACGATCATTTCCTCCCCTGTCCACACGGCACTATGGGCACGCCGGGGTGAGGGGGCTCCGACCACGGAAAGGGGCATCCACGCATCGGCGACGGGATCGTATTGACGGCCATCGGCAAGGAATTGTGCGGTGAGATTCTCGTTGAATCCTCCAAAGACCAGCATGCGAGAGCCTGTCCAGACAGCTTTTGCTTGTTGTCGTCCTGTCGGTGTTAGAATGCTGCTGATCGGCTTCCAAGACTGTGAGGATAGGTCATATCGCGCCCCATCACTGAAATATCCTCTCTGTGCATCGTCGCCGCCCCAAAGGATCATTTCCTTTCCGGTCCAAATCGCAACGTGGTCGATTCGGGGCGAGAGGGGAGCCCCAGTGCGAAGGCGGGTCCAAACCCCTGTGACCGGATTCAACGACCATCCCGAATCAACAACGATGGGTAGATTTCCTTTGAAGCCTCCCCAAGTAATCATCGAATCCCCCGTCCAAATCGCAGAACCTGGAGTGGCTGAATCGGGCAAACCTTGGCCGTAAGCAGTGCGGGACGCCACGATCACGGTTGCCAATGCCAGGAGACATACGACCCCTGCCCTCTGGACGACCGCCAGCGCCCAGTGAGTTCTGAGGTACCCCGTTGCGAATGAATTCCAGTTGTGTCGGCTGTCTGCGTTTTTCATGGTATGGATGGATTGTTTCTGACTCGGCACGGCCCGGAAGAAATCCGACGCCGGGGCCATCTTTTCTCAGTAGCGTCGTTTTCGGGCAAAAACTGTCATTGGACGGAAAAAAGCTTTGCTGGACGTAACTCTCAGAAAATCAGGGCGTTACATGAGGCTATTGGGAGGAACCTGAAAAAAATTATCACGACCCATTTCGAGCGGGTGGGTCCAGAACTGCCGTTCGCCCCTTCAGGGCTCGAAAAATGTTTGGGATGGACTTCCCAGGGCGTTGCCCCATAAGCCCTAATTTGTTCTACGACATTTCCACGTTTTTCTTGAATGAGGAAAGTCGGTCGAATTCTTCCCCGAATCCTTGGACAACGGACCACGCCGAAGGCATGACAGCGAACAGCCGGTGGTTAAGCGCAGCGACACCACCGGACAGACCCATCTCTAGCATCTGTACCCCGGCAGGGGTTGCCAGAAACCATCGATACCGTGACGAACCTGTCCACAGTTTTTTGTCTCCGCTTTTTAGGTTGTTTCGTCCCCATCAGTGGGTTCTAGGATGAGGGACTGGCTTCTGGCACCCCTAACCGGGGTGCACGTTTTATATCTGACGTGATCCGGTGGTGTCGCTGCGCTCAACCACCGGCTAACGGCTTGGAAGCCTTCAGCTTCCAAAAAACAGCTATTTTCGTAACACCCCATCATGAGCACGAACCGATTCGCCAAACACCTTAGCGCTTATGGGGGGTGTCCTCGGCTGTCTCATTGAGCCCCTTTGGGGCAGGAACGCGGTGGCGCTGGTTTGGGGTGTCCCTGAACGGGATAACCGGATCGGGGTTTTGTTCGTCCTACGTGCGTTTTTTTATGTGCCTACTACCGCCCATCGCCCTTCCTGAGTGATGGACCGAGGGGATGTCCGGCAGGTTTTGGACT
>CAILNN010000296.1 GCA_903835555.1 uncultured Verrucomicrobiota bacterium | reverse complement strand
GTGACATTTACCAATAAGGCGGCGCGGGAAATGGCCGAACGGGTCAAGGAACTCCTGCCCAGGCGAACTGGCGGTAGCGGCGAAAAGGAAGGACGTCCCCTGCTCTGCACGTTTCACTCGTTGGGTGTGCGCATCCTGCGGGAGCATATTGAAAAACTCGGCTATAAGCGCAATTTCGTCATTTATGACCAGGGCGACCAACTCTCGACGGTCAAGAAAATCCTGGCGACGATTTCGGAAGGCGGCACCAAGTCCGATCCCCAGGCGGTTCTCACGCTGATTAGTCGGTTTCGGCAGGGCGGAAAACAGAAGCAAGCCATCACAGACCCCAGTCTTCAGGCGTTGGCCGAGCATGTGCTTCGCCGCTATGAGTCGGCCCTGCGAGCGTGCAATTCTGTGGATTTCGATGACCTATTGTTGCTGCCCCTGAAGCTCTTCCGGGAAAATGAAACCGCTCTGGCAGCCTGCAGGGAGCGATTCCGCTATGTGATGGTGGACGAGTACCAAGACACCAATGCGGCCCAATTTGAATTGGTCCAAGCCATCACCAAAGAATCGCGCAATCTCTGTGTCGTGGGTGATGATGATCAGTCGATCTACGGTTGGCGGGGGGCTGAATCGGCCAATATCACTGAATTGGAGCAGCACTTTCCCGAGGTCAAAGTGATCAAGCTCGAGCAAAACTATCGTTCAACCAATTTCATTCTGAAGACCGCCAATGCGCTGATTCGGAATAACCCGAAGCGACGTGGCAAGGAACTTTGGTCATCCAAAGGAGACGGACCATTGGTGAGTCTTCAGGGATTTGAGCACGATGAAGATGAGGCGAAGACAATCGCGGACACGATTGAGTATGACCGCCTTGCCCATCGGCTGCCGTGGAAATCGCAAGCGATTCTCTTTCGTACCAATCTCCAAGCCAAACCGTTGGAAACCGCCTTTCGGCAACGAAAAATCCGCTATCGGGTTATCGGCGGCCAGAGCTTCTATGATCGGCGGGAAATTCGAGATTTCCTGGCTTACCTCCGGGTGCTGGTCAATCCAGAGGACGACGTCTCCCTTTTACGCATTGCGAACACCCCGGCCCGGGGACTCAGTGATGTCACGATGGAGCGGCTTTTGGCCGCCAGCCAGGAGCGCAAAGCACCGGTATTGGCCGTGATGCGTCACACGGATGTCCTGGGGGCGATGCAAACGCGCACGGCCGAGGCCGTGCGAGCGTTTATCCGATGGATAGAAGCCACCCGGGAACCGCTGCTCAAGGGCGCACCGGTCTGCCTGGCGCGATGGGCGGTGGACTGGCTGAAAGCGATTGACTATGAGGCGGACCTCCGGCGCACGGAAAAATCAGCGGAAGCCGCAGAGAACCGGGTACGAAACCTTTTTGAATTGGTTCGCGAATTGGATCCGGTCGATGGAACACCCGCACCGGCTGGACCGAATGTCCATCCTATTGCATCGCTCAATCCCCCTGCCGGGCCGGTTGTGTCCGTGCATCCAGGGACCAAGCCCGGACCCAAACCTCCGCCGGCCCCGTTGATTTATCGAATGAGCGTGCGTCCAATGGACCGGCTCCAAACGTTTCTGGATGATTTATCGCTCGATCAAGAGCGCATCGACGAACGGGAGGAAACCGCCGATTTGGTGACGCTGATCACCATGCACGCAGCGAAGGGACTGGAATTCCCTTCGGTACATGTAGTCGGGCTGGAAGATGGGCTTTTGCCTCACGCGCGGTCCAAGATTGAGGGAACGTTGGATGAGGAACGTCGGTTGTTTTATGTGGCCATTACCCGCGCCCAGCAGCAATTGCGGATAACCCACTGCCGAGGGCGACGGCGGTATGGGCAATTATTGCCATGCCAGCCGTCGCCATTTCTTAAAGAACTCCCGCCCGACTGTATTCAGGACGCCGAAGCGGCGGCTAATCAGTTGGTTCCCGAAGATTCAGGGAAAGATTTCTTTGAGCGAATGCGGCAGGCCTTGGAATAGAAACCTGGGGAGCCCACTCGTGAAATCTGGGGGTCTTCAAAATCACGGCCGCTTCCAAAGCGCCAGGTGGCTGGCGCAGTCCGAGACCAAAGTCCCACGACACTAGGAAGCGACCTCAGGGACGGGAGCGGCCTCGGGCGTGGTCAGTGGCAGCGATTCCTCGATCCGCGCCTGAAGTTCGATAAGGTCGAGCACTTTTCCGGTCAGAATTTCTTGTTGAAGACCGGGGAAGGCATTCCGCTCTTGCATCGCCTTGACCATCTTGTCCGGCGAAACGTTGTTTTGCTGGGCCAAAGCGATGATTCGCTGACCCATTTCCTGTTCCGTCACAGAGATTTGTTCGGCTTCAGCAATCCGATTGAGAACGAATCCGGCTTTGACGCGATCGCGGGCTGTTGCACGCGCATTGGCGTAAATTTCATCCTTCTTGGCCTCAATGAATTCAGGAGGAACGCCGCGCTTTTGGTTATCTTGGACGATGCTTTGAACCAAACTCCGGGTCTCGCTGGCGAGAACGCTTTCTGGGACATCGAAGCTGGTTTGAACCAGGAGTTGTTGGAGCAATTGGTCACGAACCGACCGACGAGAGCGTCCATCCAACTCCCTTTGGAGGTCGTTTCGAATTCCCACCAGTAGCTGATCGACGGATTCCAATCCGAACTCCTTGGCAAAGGCATCGTCGATGACCGGCAGGTCCTTCTGTTTGACGGTGATGATATCGACCTCAAAGGACCCGGCTTTTTCCGCCACTTGGGAAATGACAAAATCGGCGGGGAACGTCACCGAAACGGTCCGTTTTTCACCAGCAGAGGCACCGATGAGTTGTTCGGTGAAACCGGGGATGAAAGAGCCTTCACCGATTAAGAGCCAAAAATTTTCTTTGTGGGTCAATCCAATCGCGGTGGCATTGAATTCGGAGATGGGTTTCCCTTCACAGGTTCCCGAGTAATTCACGACCGCGATGTCGCCAGCCGCCAAAGGACGTTGTACGTCAGTAAAGGTGGCACGCTGATCGCGGAGGATGTTGATGGCACGCTGCATATCCGATTCGGAAGCGACGGTGGTTTCGCGGCGGGCGGATAGTCCCTTGTAGTTCGGCAGGGAAAATTCGGGAGCGTGCTCAACGGTAACGGTATAGCTAAACGGCTGGCCGCGACCGAAGCTCAACTCTTCATTGCCGAGGGTAACAATGATACGGAGGCGTTCCTGCTGCGCGGCTTCACGAAAGGTCTGTTCAGAAAGCGTGCGGCGGGTCTCTTCGACGATACGGGCATCGAAGCTCTTGACCACCAGGTGGCGTGGAACCTTGCCGGGCCGGAAACCGGGCAATTGGGCTTCCCGTTGAAATTTGGCGGTCACCTGGTCAAAGGCGGCTTGAACCCGCTCGACGGGGACTTCGATACGGAGCAGCTTTTTACAAGGACCGAGATTTTCAACTGATACATTCACACTCATAGCAAATAGGCAATTTTTCCGGCCGCCAACCATCCGATGGAGAAGCGACAAAGGGAGGTGAGCCTAGATGAGTTCCGACCTCTGGGTCAAGTCTGCTTGGGAATGGCATTCATCATCGTCATCGGCCGGGATGAGTGACAACGTGGCGGAGATAGAGGTACATCAGCGGGGCGTTGAACAGGAGGCTATCGAGAAGGTCCAGCATACCGCCAATCCCGGGAAACATTTTGCCAGAGTCTTTCATTCCCGATTGGCGTTTGAAAAGCGATTCAATCAGGTCACCGACGACTGCGGCACCGCTCAACACAATGCCCAAGATGATTGAATCTACTAATTGGAGCTCGCCCAGATGTTTACCGGCAAGGGAACGGATCGAGACGCTTGCTCCCGTTGAGACTGCGATGGCTCCTCCCAGGCCCTCCCACGTTTTTCCGGGGCTGATGCGGGGAATCATTTTGTGGCGTCCGATCAGGGAGCCGACGCAGTAGGCTCCAACGTCGCTGAATTTGGTTACGGCGATGAAATACAGGACGTAATACCGGCCATCGATTCCCGGGAAAAAATTGATTTTCTGAATGAAATTCAGCAGCCAAGGAACGTACATCAGGCCAAACAAGGTGGTTGAAATGGTCAGAAGTCCGTCTTGGTTTTCTTTGGCGACAAATTGGCGGATGCACAATCCAAGAACAAAAACGATCAGCACCGAATTTTCAAAATCATTGGCCTTTGATGGCAGGCTAGCGTAGGTGGTGAGTTCAGGAAGGTATTGGGTGAGGTAGAAGAATGTGCTGGCCATCAGCAGCGTTCCACCCAACAGACCCCAGCCTTTGAAACAGCGCAGTCCCCGCCGCTCCACCATGCCGTAGAATTCCCAGAGCCCAGTCCCGGCCAAGCCCATCATCAAGAGGAGGAATACTTGATTGGCGATGAATCGATTCGGTGAAAAGCTGGCGGTCAGGACGACCGTCCAAAGCGCCAAGGTGCTGGAAAGGCGTCGAACGAAGACCTGCGCTTTGGAAAGCGGTGGGGAGCCGCTGCTTGGGGGTAATTGCGGGATCGATTGGGACATGTAGGGGGCTTGGTCCTATTTTCGATTATCTTGTGCGAACCAATTCCGATTCCGATTGGAATACGCGCCTTAAATCCCGCCTTGGGCGTTTTCAGTAACCCAACGGCGGTGCAACGGGAAGATGGGCCTCAGAGCGGTGCTGAGCTGGTCTTGCATCGCCTGGAGTTCCTGATACCGACGGGAATCGTTCGTATTGGGTTGAGCGGTCTCCTCGGTATTGAGCGTGACCATGGTGTCGGTCAGGTCGCTTAGCGCCACCGATTCCCCTTTTTGGTTGCGCCAGCACCAAAGAGCTTGGATGGCAGCGCCGTAGGCGGCACCTTCTGCGACCTTCAAGGTGACGACTTCGGCATTGAAAACATCGGCCATGATTTGACGCCAGAGCCTCGAATGCGCTCCCCCTCCAGTGGCTCGAACCTGCCGAGCGGTGACTCCGAGTTCAGACAGACGCCGCAGGCCATAATTCATCCCAAGTGTAACCCCTTCCATGGCGGCGCGGGCAAAATGGCCGGAGGTAAATGTGGCAGGCCGAATGCCAAAGAAGGTGCCCGTTCCGTCAGGAATGTTGGGAGTTCGTTCTCCTTCGAGGTAAGGAAGAAGCAACAGCCCATCTGAGCCCGCAGTCACTTGAGCGGCCAATTTTTCGAACTGGCCATGGTCGAGACTAAACTGGCGTCTCACCATCTCTGTGGCCACGGTCACGTTCATGGTGCACAACAGGGGGAGCCATTGATTTGCGGAATCGCAGAAGGCGGCAATTTCGCCTTGAGGGTCGATGACTGGACTCGATGCGCAGGCGTAAATCGTACCGCTGGTACCAAAACTCGCGGTGATGACTCCGGGGCGGGTATTTCCGGTCCCAATGGCTCCCATCATGTTGTCGCCTCCACCAGCGCTGACAATCACGCCGGGATTCAATCCAAGAGCTTCGGCGGCAGATTTTTGGAGACGTCCTGCGGGCCGATCGCTGGGTGACAATGGTGGAAGTTTTGACTCCAAATCGGGATCGATCGCCCGGAGTACTGCTTGAGACCACTGTCGTTGCCGCACATCCATCAGGGCCGTTCCCGAGGCGTCTCCAAATTCCATGAAAGCCTGGCCGGTCAGCCACCAGTTCAGGTAATCGTGGGGGAGCAGGACTGTCGCCAACCGGGCGTAGTTTTCTGGTTCATGCTGTTTGAGCCAAAGAATTTTTGGGGCGGTAAAACCGGGCAAAAGGGCATTGCCAATTTCCTGAATGACGGCGGATTGCCCTCCAAGGGTTGCGGTCAACTCGCGGCATTGCGCTTCGGTGGAGGTATCGCACCAAAGTTTGGCAGGTCGAATGACGTTGCCTCTGGCGTCCAGTGGAACAAAACCGTGCTGTTGACCGCTCACCCCCAATGCAACGACTTCGGAGGGCAAGGCCGCCGCTGCATTCAGGGCACCGAGCACCGTCTCGTTCAGGGCCGACACCCAAACGCTCGGGTGTTGTTCTTTGGCACCTGG
>CAILNN010000295.1 GCA_903835555.1 uncultured Verrucomicrobiota bacterium | reverse complement strand
CTTTCGAGTCGCATCATAGGCATAGCCGAATGCACCCGCTACAGATGTCACATTGGTCAACCGTTTGGCGAGATCATAGCCGTAGGTCTGAGCCCAAAAGGTTGCGACCGGGTCTAGAATGCCCAAGCTCACCCTCAACCGGTCGTTGTAGCTGAAGCTCACGGTATCATCAGTCCACGGGCCGTCTTCGCTTAGAATCTGGCCTATTGAGTCATAGGAGTACAGGGTTGTGCCGACTGCGTCAACCATGTTAGTTAGGCGATTATTGCTGTCGTACTGGAATGAAATAGCGGGGCTTACCGGGTAGGTTATATTTGTCAGGTTTCCGGCACGGTCGTAGAAATAGGAAGTTGTTCCTTTCGCTGCGCTCGTCCGATTGCTCAGGCGACTATTGGCATCATATTGGTAGGTAAACAGATTTGTCCCAAGGGCGTCCACCTTGTTGATAGTACGTCCGTAGACGTCGTTAGTCCAAATCGTCGTATGACCATTACCGTCAACCAACGACAACAAGTCTCCGGCCCCGTTGTAGGAGAAAATGTTGGTTGTAACGCTGACATATACTTCATTTGTCTTCCGATTCAAAGCATCGTAAGCATTGGTGACAACATTCAAGACACCGTTAGTATAGCTTGTAATTTCCGCATAGTTTGCCGTGTAACCGAAGCTTTCAACGCCAGTATCAGGATAAGTTCGGGTCCGCACTCGACCGAGATTATCATAAGTATAGGTTACGGTCACCCCATTGACATCGGTCCGGCTGGTTGTTCTATCTAAAATGTCGGCTTGAATGGCTTCAACTTGGCCGATATTGTTTGAAACACTTGTACGTAGGCTCTGATTGTTATAGGCATTCGTTGTACTGGTCCCAAAACTATCCGTGACGGAGATTACTCGGTTGTATATATCATAAACAACTGTTGAGTAACTCGAATCAGCAAATGTCGTTCCTATCTTTCGACTGGCATAGTCGTAGGAGAACGAGGTAGTGTTGTTAAGTGGGTCTGTTATCGATGAGAGCGATCCGCAATCACAGTATGCATAAGTGTTTGTCCTATTAAGTGCATCAATGCGGCGTACGACCTGTCGAAAGTCATTATAGTCTAAACGGTTTGTGAAGCCCATTCGATCAACGGTTGCCGTTAAGTCTAGGTTCACGTACGAATTGGTAATGTACGTGCCGTCTGGGAATACTACCTTCAACTTCCTGCCAAATGCGTCGACCAGATTCGTTGTCGTAAGTCCGCGTGTATCTGTCTGAGAATAAATCCACCCGTTGGTAAAGGTATATATATTGGTGCGATAGCCGATATCAATTTTCTGCGAGACAAACCCATTAGTTCCATAGATATTTGTCGTAACAAGTGCAGTCGCGGCTACGACCTTGATAAGGCGTTGATTGGTATCATATGTATACGAAGTTGGCTCATTGGAGGCATTGAAATTTAGTGTGATTTGGTGGTATGCATTAAATGAATTGCTCGACGTCCTTGTTCCCAAGGCATTGGTGACAATGAGCAAGTCAATCTGATTCGTGGCATCATAGGTAAAGGTCGTGGTGCGGGCGCGTAGAACCGAACTACTATCACTATAGGTTTCCACCAGATTAGTTATGAGGCCAAGAGCATTTCGCTGGTAGCTTAGAAAACGGGATTCATTGTTTGGCAACGTCCAGCCGATAAAGTTGGGCAGCATCATTGTCCCTTCCTTCGTTGGATCACCAGTGTTCTTTGAAGGGTAATCGTACCAAGTAATCTCGCCTTGCGTTACTCCGTCAGGACTTGCAGCACGTTCTAATGATAGTGTGTTTCCGGGAAATGTGTTCCCACTGTTATCAATCAGCCAGTGACGCATTCTTGCTTCCAGATAGTTTGTGTTCTGAAGCACGCTTAAGGCAGATGTTGAATTAATCACGAACGTTCCGTTGGTGAGGCTTGTGAGGAATGATGCTGGCAATAGCGAAAATTGACGGGGATTCCAGTAATATGTGTCGCGAAGATTGCTGCCAGCGCTGTCGAAAGTGTTAGGATACGAGTAACCGGCAGTTACATTGGTGGTACTTGGCACCCAGGGCGCAAAGCTTGCGGGGACTTTACTGGTATCACCGACCCCGGTATAGAGATAGATGTGTCCGCGGCTTCCAGCATGCAGGCCAGACTCAGTTACCCAAAGAGCGTTGTTGGCGTTCACAACATCAGCTACATATACAAAGGTATTTGTAGCATATGGAGTCAGTAAACTGGTAAGGGCACCGGTGCCATCATAAGTCATGGAGGTTGAAATTTGCAGCGCGTCCGTGACCCCGACCAAGTTGGGGGTAGAGTCATAGTTGAGAATCGCGGTATGCCCAAAAGGATCGGTGACTGTTGCTACTAGCTCGAAGTTTCCGACGTTGGTATAGGTTAGCGTTGTCTGGCGTCCGTCTACATCGGTTACCTTGTTCAGACAAATAATACTATAGCTTCCGACGGTGTTTGTGACATAATTAAACTCGGTTGTGATGCCGAAGGGATCAAGTCGTTTTGTTAGGTAGTATCTGACGTTTGAATCGTCACCTGTAAATGTTAGAGCGAAAACATCTTGGGCTCCGGTGGGGTAGTTAACGACTAGGTTGGTAGTAGATATCGTGCCAAGGGTAAGCTGACCTCGGTAGCTGGCACCTCCTCCATTGGTCAATATTATATATCCGCCATTGCCGTCATACAAAGCCATGATGCTTGTACCGCTAATGCTTTTTAGGTAGCACCGCCACGGAGTCAATACATGGCGTCCTGCGCTAAAGGTGCTCGTGTCGTCGTTTTGCGACTCACCAGATTCGGTTGAGTCCATTTGTAGCTTATACGACCAATGGAACGCGACCTCCGGTCCGTAACTGGGATTGTAGAAAAGCGGTGTGTCCTTAAGCCAAACGCTGAGTTGTGGCTCCGAAACAAACCAGGTTGGCATCCCAACGGACTTTGATGATTGGTCTCCCGAAGAGCATTCTGAACAATTGCTTCCTCCGGCCCCCCCGCTGCCATCGCCACTTGAGCTTCCTGGCGGACATGAATTCGTATCACAATTGTCGCATGGTGCGATATTAGCAGAGCAGCCTGGGCAATTTCCAAGTGCGGCAGATGCCTTAAATGGATGGAAATAAAGCGGTAAAAGTAGGACAATGATAATCCGTATACAACTCCCTATAAGTCGGTGATCGCCTCGGTTGTTAGGAGATGCTTGCATAAGCTGGGCAGGCAATTGTTGATTTACTGCGGACGTGTGTTGCTTTCGGACAAAGGTGGTCATGGTAAATCTTCTCGATGATTGAATCGGTGTCGATGTTTACGGAAGATTGCTGTTCGACTTGGGTTCGGTAATGAGGACTTTGAAGCCTAGATCGGCTCCCGATAGCCAACTGGTTTCACCTGAATCGACGGTACCGTTGCCATTGCGGTCCTCCAGGTAGTCGGGAAAACCATCGGCGTCATAATCAAGCGGATTGCCGCTTGCATCGACCGCGACATAATGAAAGCCGATATCGACAATCGAATTCGTCTCCTTCACCTGGCTGGTTTGGGTGGTGTAATGGTAGAGTCCAGTGAGATCGGCTGTCCGGCTACCCTTATCCACCAGGTTGGTCTGGCCATGATACCAAGAGCCGAGCCCGTTACTGGCAGTGGCATAGGTAAAGGAGGCGAGAACAATATCATTGGTTTGCAGAGGGGTAAGCTGACTCAGGCCATTAGTGGTAATATAGGCGTTGTTGCCATAGCTGATTGGGTCACCAAAGTTAATGATGCTAAAGGTATCAAAGACATTGTCTCTGAGTGTCCAGTTATTGGGACTGGATGTATATGAAAGGGTGCTACTTCCAAAACGAAAAAGCTGATTGTAGATGGAAAGTGGCATCGAACCGTAGAGAATGTCCGAACTTCTCCAACGGAAATCATTGATCAGTGAGACGGACGTCTGATTGCTATAGACCTGGGTATAAATCTGACCTCCGTAGACAGGGCAATCACGAATTGAAGCCGAAGCCAGGACGAAATTGCCGTCGTCTAAATACATGAAATAGGCCCCCGGCGAATTGAGATAGCACGCCGTGAATTGGAGGCTTATCGACGGTGCGGTTGCGAAGGATGGCGATGACGCAAAAGGATTGAAGAGTGTATTGTTGGCGGCGGGAACCGGTGCACCCGGCGCTGCCGCCTCCTGGACTGCCGAGTAAGGAGTAAAGACGTTGAGTTGTTGCGCGAGCCCCGTCCCAGTCAATGAGCTTCCAGGCTGTAGATATATCCAACTGTTCCCGCTGAAGCCGATAGAGCAACCATTGGTGATGATGAGCGCCGTGTTGGTGACCGTGATCGATGATGCGTAATAATCGAGCGCCGGGTAGTGATAACCGAGGTCGGGAATATCGGTATCACGTTGTACCTGCGGGTGCAGGGTCGTGGGCGTGGTAATCGCCGTGCTCCAAACGGTGGGCGGATAGGTGGTGAACTGCTTGAAATCCTTCGCCAGAGAAGAGTTGATGTTGGTGTTACCCGCGTTGCGGTAGCTGCTTTGCGAGGCGAGGTAATGGCTACCGCCAGCAATCGTTTGAAAAAGTCCGGGTAAACTTCCTGACGCGCTGACGGACGTAGGGGTATAGGAACCAGCATTGGTGACTGCTATCAGCAACGAATTCGTGACCGTCAGGTTTGTAGCCAAAAATGTGGAGTTGTAGTTGAACCAACTGGCGGTATCGACCGTGAGATGCTCAATGCCGTTGGTCGAACTTGAGCCGTTAAAATTGGTGAGGACGTTGTAGAAGAGGGCATTGCGCAGATTGAAACTGGTGCTCGTCGGGTTGATTCCGTTCTGGCAGTTAACGAGCTGGACGTGGCTGAAAATATGGCCTGACTTTTGATTGAGCACGATCGCCTTCTTGGCATTGGCGATGCGCAAGTGGCTGAGAACAAAGCTGGTGTTGGCGGTTCCTGCTTCCAGGTCAAGCGCCGTATCGGCATAGTAGCCAGACACCGAATTGGTGCCGACCTTCTCACCGATGCTTGAATCATCACTTGCCGTCATCACGACCGGTCGGTAAATCGCTCCACCCCAAGACACTGGGGTATTGACAACCACTTTTGCGGCATTGGTGTTGGCGTATTTAAGCACCGTACCACCCTCGAAGGTGGTGTTGGTGCCCGATAGCGTAACCAACCCCGAGATGTAATAGGTCGTATCGCTTTGAAACGTGTAGTTGGTCAGAGTCGAATTGATCGTCGAATAATCAAGAACCACTCCGGGCTTACGATTCACGGCCACCAGTTCTTCGGCTGGTAGCGGGCGCAATGACTGTACTTGGCCACGCCCTTTTCCCGCTGGCGGTAAAGGGACTTCGCGTAGCGCCTGTAGTCGACTCGGAACCGGCTTGCGAATCTGAGCGCCTCCCTTTGCAGCCGGTAGAAGCTGGAGCTCGCTCTCTATGGGAGCCAACGCAACAGCCTCCACCAGAAATGTTCGGTTGTCTGCCTGAACCCAACTCTTCGCGACAAGCGCTAGACTTTCGTCCTCCGATCCGATGACAAATGCTTTGCCACTTCCCATCCGCATGCTGCCAAAATCAAGCTGCGTGTCAATTCCCTGATCCGGGGAAGTCGGGATACCGCTCAAGTCTATCGGCGTGGCAGTTTGGTTCGGTTGCGGCGGCGAGATAAATTCTGTCCAGACTTCTAGCCGCGTCGAGCTGGAGTTTAGCCCGTATGACTCCGGAGTCGGCGGGCTTGACCGCAGAATGACATCCTGCTCAAACCCGGCCTTCGTGTAAGTGTAGCGGACATCTGCGCTAATCCCCTCAAACGCATCCACATAAAGGACTTGGTTGGGCGGTAGCACCCACGCGTTATTATCCTTCACCGGAGCAATCATCACCGATTGCCCGGAAGCCGAATCGAAAAAAGAGAGCCCAGCGACATGGCTTACAAGGAGTTGCCCGTCTGGCAACCGTAGTTGAATTGCCTGAGCAGCGTTAAGGTTGGCACCGAACGTCACCCTGTGCTGACCGTTCCACGCAATCGCTCCATTGGTTACGACCGTTATCGTTACATCCGACGGCTGCCAGACGCCGTTGTCGTCAAGGTAGTTAAGACCACTTTCGAGCCAAACAAATGCGTTCGTGTAGTAGGTGGATTTACCGTGGGCATCAATTGTTGGGATTAGATGGTGCACCCGCTGGGAATGGCCAGTTGGTGCCATGAATAGAGTAACCTCAGGCAACGGATGTTGCTGAGAAACCTGCACAACGGTCGGGAATTGCCCGTGAATTAGAAAGCCCACAATACATGTTGACAGCAGCCGCGCGAAGACATGCTTCATAAGAGAGAATGGTTTCGCTGGTGCCAACCCAACTACCCACCTCCAGTGCGGGCAAATGCAGTAGGCTGCAAGCGAATAGTGATTTCTTTTCTGTCGCCAGCTTTCCAAAAGATATTTTATAGGTCAAGCAAAAATCAGACGGAAAAAGATGTATTACGAAAGATTTTAAACCATTTTCTCAAAATCTCAAGGAACGCCTTTTTGCAAGCCAGACAAAATGCGTTACTTCCGTTATCCAATATGTTGTTCTAACGTAGTCTCACTCAATGGCTTAACGCTCATGATGTACGTCGGCCTTCTCAAAATAGAGACGGCATAAGAAGTGCTGTCTCCTGTGCGTGCTAATACGGGGGTTTTCTTTTTTTACCCCAACGCCGCCCTAACCAACGCTCTCGCGAACCCGCACGGTACCGCGTTTCCTATCTGGCGGACTTGTTCGGTCTTGGTCCCACTGAATCGATATTCTGATGGAAACCCCTGGGCTTTCGTGAGTTCCCCGGGCGTCAACATCCTGAACCGGATATCGAGCCGGTAGCGTTCTCCTTCAAGGGTGACTTCCGGGAGGGCTAGACCGAAGCGGTCCTTTGTCGTCACGGTATCGAGCGGTTCATCGATTGGGATCGTGGTGGCGGTCCCGTAGTATTTGACGAGAAACGGTTCCACTAGGGCGATGGAACCGGACCCGCACACGGTAGGGAATGGCTCTTCGATCGACCGTAGGGCGGTCCCGTTGTGTTGGGGGAGCAAGCAGGGCTCAATTAACGCGATGGCTCCCGAGGTACTGACAGTCGGGCAGGGAAGTGAAACTGAACGTAGGATTCCGCAGGATTGTTGGGGTAGCAGGAACGGTTCGACGATCGCCATCGCGCCCCCACGGGCGGTCGTGATCGTTGGTAACGGGTGATCGGCGTCCATGACACGTCCGCCATGTTCCATCATTACTACTGATGGTTTGATCCCATATTTACGGAGTCCCTCGGCAATTCTCGCTAATGTCTTGGGAGCCAGGGGCTTTTTGCGACCGTAGATCGACCTCCCTGGTATCGACCAATCAACGATGTCCCGAGCTGCTCGCCATCGGGGTAGGGTGCCGGTGAAAAGATCAGCGTCATTGGTTGGTTGATGGGTTGGTTCCGGCCACACGATTTTCCGTCGACCCCGGACGGCTTGGATGAACAGTCGTTTTCTCGTTGTTGGGTCCCCGTAGTCCGCCGCGCACAGAATCCGATGGTCTACCCGGTACCCGATACTTCGCAGTGTCTCCAACCAAGCGCGGAAGGTCTCGCCCCTTCGAGAGATGAGGGGTAGGGAATTACTCCCAAGTGGCCCCCATTCCGCGAACTCAGGTACGTTCTCAACAAAGATGATGTCGGGTCGCAGGGCCTCGGCCCATCGGGTGATACACCATGCCGTCGCCCGGGATTGGTCCTTCATGGGTTTCCCGCCTCGCGCCCGACTGTGATGCGTGCATTCTGGCGAGCCCCACAGAATATCGAGTTCCCCCTCGGCGAATAAATGGCGGGGATTCAGGGAATCGACCGACGCACAGAGATGACGTTGGCCAGGGTGATTTGCTGAGTGGCTATCGACTGCAACCTGCCAGTGATTGATCGCCGTTAGCTTCGGGATATGGCCAAGTTCACGAATAGCCTGACACGCTCCCGTTGATGTCCCCCCGGCCCCGCAGAAGAGGTCCGCTACCGTGACGACCCGCTGACGTGGGAGTGTCACTGGCGTCCCTTCCAATCAAACCAACGGATTTCCCCTGACTGATCCGTCGCCTCGTAGGAAACCCATTCCGCGATTGGCGTGCTCCTGATTTTGTTGGAGGTCTTTTCATTCAAGATGACATCCCAATCCGCCGAGTAATCGCGAGCATTGGAACGAAGTGCGGTTCGCGAACATCCAAGGATGGTCGCGACCCGGCTCAAGGACCTAGCGCGCGCGATGATCCAGAAGCCCTTGTTATAGAGGCTGGTGGGTTTGTGGTCCCGAGGGAGTCCCTTGAGGTTGTAGAATAACTGATATGTCTTGAGCTTCATTGTCGTTTCTTTTCGTTTTCGTTTCGTCAATCGCTTGACCGGTAGTGCTTCCACACGCCGGGCAGCGCCTCTCACGCCAGCCGGGTGACGTGATCCACTTCGTCAGATGCCCTCCGCATTCCACGCATTCCCCTTCGTCAATGCATCGGCAAAGTAGGTTGGTCCATCGCACAACCTGTTCTGAGGTCCAACGGGCGGACACCTCACCATGCTCGTCGTGGAAGGCCTCGAGGTCTTGGTAGGCGGTCACTTGCGGGAGGCTTTTCGATCTTCGGTGGAGCGCTCGTGAGCGGCCCGAGCCTGCTCGATGAACCGAGTGATGCGCTGGCATGTATCCCCGACGGGGCGGAGTCGCAAGAGGGTACCGTTGCGCTCCGCCCATAGCCCGCTCTCTTCACCGACAGGGACACTGGCCCGGATATCGGGCGGGAGATTATCGAAAGGACCGAACCGAGAGAACTTCATCGGCTGCGATTCAGCGGCATTCGGATTCCTGACCCAGATGATCCCTTGATGATCGAGGCGAGCAAAGTATCCATCAGGCTGAGGGGGGATCAGAAGTTGAGGGGTCGTTTTCATCGTCGTTTTCGTTTTCAGGGGGAGATTGTTCTCTCCCATGTCATGAATTTACGCGAATTCGCGGATCATGGAAGGGTTTTCGTGTGATTTATGGAATTCAAAAACGGTGATAAAGATGAATCGATTTTGGGGTTGACGGGGTCTTCGTGAATCAGTTACCAAAAAATAT
>CAILNN010000294.1 GCA_903835555.1 uncultured Verrucomicrobiota bacterium | reverse complement strand
CCGCCCCTCCCGAGAATCCAACTTCAGCCGTGGTTGACGCATGAACAGAAAGTAGCGCATTCGGAAGAAATGTCAATGCTTGTGACCTGGCCCTAAATGGGGTAGCGACAATAAAAAACGCCTCGCGGGACGATCAAAATCCACTGCCATCAAAGACGAAAGGGCCCCCAGCGTCGAAACGCTGGAGGCTTTGAACCACACACAAACAAATAGTCTAGCTGCAACACTCAATCTCCACCTGAACCACTATTGCCTGGGTTAGGCAGGCAATTACGCAGTATCATTCCGCATGCCAACCGTCTTTCTGAGATCAAGAAACTGGGGTATCCTGCGTGCCGGGTAGATGCTCCGCACGATTCCAATATCGTCGTAAACATCTAGTTCTGAGTTGTTTGCAGATTTTCGAACAAACTCAATCAGCGGTTTTCTTCATCCAGGCATCAAAATCGATGAAGAACCTTCATCCTAAAATTCATCCATCAAAGTGTGGCAGACCCGCGATGGGTAAATCGACACAGGTTGCGCACATTGTCACTGGCTAAAAAACCACTTTTCGGTCCGCCAACCAATCCGCGAGAGCCCACAAGCGGGAATCGTCCCCACGACGCGCCATCCACTGGAATCCAATTCCCCCCTCTTGAGCTATGTGCGGGGTGGTCAATACGGGGAGTCCGGCCAAGCTGGCTGGAGCAGTAAGACGGAGTAAACGAGGACGGGTGGCTGAATGGTCTTCCCCGACGCGAAGCCGGGTGACGGGGCAAGCGGGTGCTACTAGAAAATCGGCCGAGTTCCAAAGAGCGGAAAACACCTGGGAGACCCACTCAGCCCGTTGAACTTGAAGGTCTCGGTACGCGTTTTCGTTTACCTTTCCTCCCAAGGCGATCCGAGCGTGAACGGCTGGATCGTACTGCGAGGCGAATTCTGACCAATAGGGTTGGTGAGCGATATAGGCGTCGTGGGCTTGGATTGGGACAAAAAGTTCAATCGCTCGCTCAAATCCCGGGGCTTCTCTCAAAGTTACCTGGGCACCGGCTTCCTGCAATCGAGTCATCAATTGATTTTGAGCTGCGAGTATTTCGGACTCGACGCCTTGGCACCAGTCGCCCGTCAGAACGGTGACGCGGGGAGGGGCATCCAACGAGGTCATTAACGTTTCCGGGAAAAGTTGTTTGGCAACCCATGCAACCTCGCCCAAATGACGTTGCAACCAACCAACGGTATCAAACGAATGGGCCAGCGGGAAGACTCCGTCCATTGGACCAAAGCCCAGGGACTGTCGATAGCTGATGAGCCCGCACAACGCCGCTGGAACTCGCAAGGATCCGCCGGTATCGGTTCCCAAGGCCAGACAAGCCGAACCGGCAACAACGGAGGCAGCCGCGCCGCTACTGGAGCCACCGGTCAAGAACTGGGGACGACCTGGGATCGAACAATCCCCGTAGGTCAAATTCTCGCCAGTGATTCCGTATGCAAATTCATTGAGGTTGGTCTTTCCCGCTAGAAGTGCGCCAGTCTGTCGCCACAGGGAAACATAACCGGCATCTTTTTGGGGAACTGCCCGAGTGCGGGCAAAAAAGCGAGAGGCGCATGTTGTTGGTCGACCGCTCCAATCGAAAATATCTTTGACCGAAAGCGGAAGTCCCCGAAGGCCTTGATCAGTGTGGCTACCGTTGGAGTCCAGGCGAATCGCCTCTTGTCGAATCGAATCCGGGTCCCAGTCGATATAGGCATTGGAAGCAAAGGCACTTGCGGACGCTTCGATCGCAGCTTCGGCCAGCGACGCCACGGTGGTTTCTCCCGTGGAAAGCCGTTGGTGCAATTCTTTTAGCGGAAGGGTGGTGATTTTTTCTCGATTCATTCAAAACAGGTCAGTCAGTTGCTTATTCACAGACTGGACCTGAATCGTCCACCGGGAAAGTCTGGAACGATGGTGAAATTCCATGTGCTTCGATTGCGCATTGCCGTGTGTGTTTTCCACAAATGACTGAGAAAAAAGCGTCCGGCCAGCCAATCTAAAGGCGGATAGGTCAATTTCCCAGAGCAGCCGAGCGGAGTGGCGTGCCCTTTGCTTTACTGAGTGGAGTAATGGCGCCATTAGCGACTCGAGCGATTACTGAATTTGATCGGCAGCAAATGAGCCAGCTTGCCGGCTGGACTGCCCGGTACCTGGGTACTCCCCGGCAATCGCCATTTTGTGCCGACGTGGTTGAGACTGCAACCGGGCGACTTGTGTTGCGTCGATTGAATGCTGTCGCCGCTGAGAGTGATCCCAGCAGCCATGCCGAAGTTCGAGTTCTCCGGGCAGCCTGCAAGAAGCTCAAGACGCTGAGTTTGAGTGGGCATACGCTGTATACGACCTGTGAACCCTGTCCGATGTGCATGAGCATGGCCCTCTGGTCGGCCATCGATCGGGTTGTTTTTGGGGCCACCATTGCGGACGCCGCCAAGCATTGTCGTCAAATCTACATTCCAGCCAAGACCGTTGCCAAAAACTCGGACATGGTCTGCACCGTGGTCGGTCCGGTGGGGCAAGCCGACTGCGTGGCCCTCTTTGAAGACAAACGGATGCAGGCGATGATGAAGACCTGGCGTCACGCGAAAGCCAAGCCTACGGCATGATATTTTTATCTCCTCGAAATCGTTGATCCATCCAACCCGTTCCATCGAATGACAAATGCTGATTTCCAGGCACTGACCGAGTTTTTGCCGGCAGACCGAATTATTACTTCCCCTGCGGAAGTAGAGCGGCTGAGCAGAGATTTTTACTGGTATTCTCCCATTCTCAAGCGCGAATTAGACGATAAACGGGCGGAGGTTGTCATTCAGCCGAAGTCTCAAATGGAACTTCGTGCCGCGATTCAGTATGCCTACCATCGAAAAATACCGCTGACCCTGCGCGGGGCTGGAACGGGCAACTATGGTCAATCCATTCCGACCGACGGGGGAATTCTCATCGATCTCGCCGCGTTGGATAGCATTCTGGAAATCACGGGTGACGGGATTGCCGTCTGCGAACCTGCCGCACGGCTGGGAGCCATTGAAACGGCGGCGAGGCAATCGGGTTGGGAATTGCGTTGCTATCCGAGCACCTACGTGAAGGCCAGTGTCGCGGGATTTTGCGCAGGCGGGAGTGGTGGCATCGGTAGCATTTCCTGGGGCGGTCTGAGGGAAAATGGGACGGTTCATGCGCTCACCATCCTGACGGTCGAGGAGCAGCCACGAGAAATCCGGCTGGCCGGCCACGATATTTATAAAGTGCTCCATGCTTGGGGGACCAACGGAGTGATAATCCGAGTAGAGCTACGGTTGGCTCCCAAGACGGACTGGGCACAACTCGCGGTAGCTCACCCCTCTTTTGATAAGGCTTTCGATTTCTGCGAGGCGCTTGCATTAAACGAGGGTTTCAAAAAGAGGTTGGTCACCTGCTTCGAGTGGCCGATTCCAAGCTGGTTTACTCCGCTGCAAAAATGGGTTCCCAAAGGTCAGGCTCTCTCGTTTTTTGAAATTGCCGACGATCAGCTCGAACGACTTACCCACAGCGTCACTCCCGGCGGTGGAGAAGTGGCGTTTGTCGCTCCTTACTCTGCGGTGCGGCGGGGACCTCAACTGAGCGATTTCACGTGGAATCATACCACCCTGTGGGCACTCAAGTCCGACCCGACATTGACTTACCTCCAGTGCGGACTTTCACCGACACGAGCTCGGGAACAAATGCGCCAACTGAAGCAGAGGTTTGGCGCTGATTTCCTGATGCACATTGAACTGGTCAAATGGGATGGGATTGTGACACCCGGCAGTCTCCCGGTCATCCGCTATTCGACGGATGAACGCCTTCAGGAGATGATTCAATACTGTGGAGAAATCGGTGTCAGCGTTGCCAATCCACATGTCAATTTTCTCGAAGGCTCAGGTCGCTGGCGTCCCGACGACGAAAAGCTGGTGGCCAAACAACTTTTTGACCCGCGAGGACTCCTGAATCCAGGCAAGATGCGTGGTTTTGCGGCGTCGTTAGAAAAAGCACCGGTCAATGCCTTGGAAGCCGCACCCGCCTATGGTGATTAGTTTTACTTCGTTAGGCATTCGGAGGCTCGGTTGCCTATGGCCGTTCGGACCTCGGACCGATTCATTCGGTTTTGAGCCTTCGGTTGAAATGAACCTTGCTGGCACCCCTAACGGGGTGCAATTGCCGGATTGGGCGATGATCCGGTGGTACCGCTCCAGTCAACCACCGGCTAAAGGCTGGGAAGCCTTCGGCTTCCACGGCTTCCACAAGAGGCCTCCAACTTTAACGCCCTAGTCAAAAACGGACCCTCATTCGATGAAAACCTGGATTCCACCCGAGCGTTTCCTCCCGTATCTCACCTGGAAGCAGGTTGACGCGCTTCCACGCAACGAGACCGTGCTGATCATTCCCACAGCGGCGATCGAACAGCACGGCCATCATTTGCCCTTGGCGACCGATACACTCATTAATAACTACCTGCTTGGATTGGCGCTGGCTCGTATTCCGGCGGATTTACACATTTACGCGCTGGCACCGGTTTGCTACGGCAAGAGCAATGAACACATCGGCTTCCCGGGCACGCTGAGCGTCAGTCGGGATACCTTCATGGCCGTGCTCCGTGATATTGCCGCCAGTTTGAATGCAGCGGGTTTCAAGAAGATTGTTTTTTTCAACAGTCACGGAGGGAATCACTCCCTCATTGACGTCATGGCGAGAGACCTCCGGGCTGAGTTTGGCCTGAGGGTATTTTGCTTGTACGGAGGCGGAGCGGCCACGGGACTCGGCGCTCAAGAAGCCGCCTATGGATTTCATGCCGGAGAGGTTGAGACATCCATTTTATTGGCCGCGACACCGGAGCTCGTTCATACCGATCAATACACGGTTAATTATATCGCCAAAGTCGGCGATCCGGGCGTGCTGAAGCCAGAATTCGCCTACGCCACGTATGCGTGGCTGACGCGGGATATTGCCCCCAGTGGCGTGATGGGTGATCCGAATCCAAGTACGGCGGAGAACGGGCGTCGGTGGGCGGAAGAAATGTCCATCCGTATGGCGGACGCCATCGTCGAAATGTACGGCTATCAAAACCTGATGGCGCTTTAGGGCGTGTTTTACCAATGCCGCTCGCAGCCAATACCCATCAGCCGCGTTCTGTTAAGCAGCGGCGTAAACCCGCCCCCGTGGCCCAACCGGAATGGGCCGATCTCGGTGACGGGGTGCGGGTCGAGCGCGGGGTCTATTTTACGCTTCGAGATGGAACCCGACTGGTATCGGACCACTATTATCCGCCAAATCATCCGCAAGGCGGGCCATCGCCGACCCTCCTGGTTCGCCAGCCCTACGGGCGAACCATCGCTACGACGGTGGTCTGTGCCCAACCGATTTGGTTTGCGAGGCACGGATACAACGTGGTGGTGCAGGACGTCCGTGGACGGGGTGAAAGTGAAGGAGAATTCTACCCGTTCCGTTATGAGGCGGGCGACGGTCAGGAGACGATTGACTGGATCGCTCAACGCCCGGAGTGCAACGGGCGCGTGGGAATGTATGGATTTAGCTATCAAGGTTTAACTCAGTTGCTGGCGGCGGCTGAACGACCGAGTGCCCTTCGATGCATCGTGCCGGCGCAGACGGCAGGTGACCTCTACCACGGATGGTTTTACCACCACGGTGCACTGCGTTTGGCCGGCACCGTAGGATGGGCTGTGCAACTGCTGAGAGCAGACGCCCGGCGGTTGAACGACCAACAGCCCGCGCACGCACTGGAGGAAGCGGCCCTGCGACTTCCGAACCTTTTCGCGCAGGCTCCCTACGCCCAGATACCCGAGTTGGTCAATCGGAAGCTGCCTGCCTACTATTGTGAATGGACCGGACATCGCCAATACGATGATTATTGGGCAGCGTTGGATATCAGCCGAAATTTTGATCGGATCGAAATTCCCGCACTGCACATTCTTGGCTGGTACGACAGTTATCTGCACGGAAGCGCTTTACTCTATGACACATTAACATCCGAAGATGCCAATCCGCTTGGTCGCGATTGCCAGTATTTGGTCGCCGGACCGTGGCAACACATCCCATGGGCGCGACAGGTGGGAGAGCTGGATTTTGGCCCGGAAGCGGACTATGACACCGATAGCTTGTTGCTTCGGTGGTTTAATCATTGGCTAAAGGATTCGGGGGAATTTGCGACCGAACCCAAGGTCCGATTATTCGCGATGGGGGAAAACCGTTGGCACCATGCTTCAAAATGGTCTGCCTACCGGTCACATACATCAGATCAGATGACTTGGTACCTTCATTCCGGGGGACGTGCCAATTCATCGCGCGGGGATGGTCAATTAAGCGTTGAACAAGCAGAATCCGAACCACGGGACTCTTGGGTTGATGAACCGGAAGTTCCGGTGCTCTCCCCCGGTGTGCAAGGTGCTGTAGGCCCATTCAATCAATCGAAAGCCGAGCAACTGAACAATGTTGTCGTCTATACCAGTTCGCCGCTATCCACCCATTTGCTCATTTCGGGTGCCCCAACGGTTGTCCTTTATTCGACCAGTAGCCGTTCCTCGGCTGACTTGGTGGCGAAGGTGCTTCGAGTCCTACCTGACGGACGGACGTTCCCGATTTCCATTGGAATCGCCCGAAGCTCCTGGCTTTTTCCGTCGGGGAATTTCCGCCCCAATACGGTCATTCGCTGGGAATTTCATCTGGAGCCGACCTGTTGCACCTTCGCTCCTGGAGAGCGGATTCGATTGGATGTGACCGGTTCGGCATTCCCGCTTTACGATCGAAATCCAGGATCTGATGTCCCTCCGCACCTGGCCGCGCCCACCGACTGGTGCCACAACCTCCGGCAATTGTTGCACACGCGGGAGCATCCGAGCCACGTGCTACTGCCTCTACATCCATGACCCAGACCCCGGGCATCCAACTGTCAGCATCGGGTTCTGCGGTCATTCCGCCGACGACAGTTCCTTTCATCAAGTTGCGGGACGTTAGCAAACGGTGGCCCAGCGGCAGCACGGTATTGAGCCATATCGAACTCGACGTCGCCAAGGGTGACTTTATTTCTCTGATCGGCCCGAGCGGTTGTGGAAAATCGACCCTTCTTCGTTTGATTTCCGGACTCAGCCCGCTGACCTCTGGAGGTATTCAGGTAGATGGCATGACGCCGGAGAACGCCCGCGAAATCATGTCATTCATTTTCCAGGATGCCACACTCCTTCCGTGGAGAACAGTGACGCGAAATGTTGAGTTGGGTTTGGAACTTCACCGTGGATCCACTCGAAACAGTCGACGAGCCAAGGCGACCGAACTTCTCAATCTTGTCGGTCTGAGCGCGGTGGCCGACCATTATCCACGTCAATTGAGCGGGGGAATGAAAATGAGGGTATCGATTGCCCGGGCACTGGCCAGTCGCCCCAGTATTCTCTTGATGGACGAGCCGTTTGGAGCCCTGGATGAAATGACCCGGGATTTTTTGAATGAAGAGGTCCTTCGCCTGAGGGAAGCGGACCGCTTCACGACCTTCTTTGTCACACACAGCGTAGCGGAGGCGGTCTTTCTTTCCACCCGAGTTCTGATCCTCAAGGCCAATCCCGGGCAAATTCATCGCGAGATCACAGTTCCATTTCCTCACCCACGCACATCCGCCATCCGGAGTGCACCCGAGTTTCTTTCCCTCGTCGGCGAAGTCAGTGCGGCTTTGCGCACGGTCAAATTGAACCCATGAAATCGGTTATCAAAGAATGGGGATGGCCGTTGGCGGTATTCCTGACCGTGATAGTCGGCTGGGGCATGGCTTGCCAGCTTCTTAAAATTCCTCCCTACATTTTGCCGGGTCCATTGGCGGTGCTTCATGCCGTGGTTGAACGCCGGGAGAATCTTTGGTTTGCCTTTCAAGTCACCGCGATTGAGGCCGCCGGTGGGTATATTTTGAGTATCGTCGCCGGAATCATCATCGCGCTCTTTTTTGCCCAGTCACCGCTTATCCGACGATCCCTCTATCCGTACACTATTCTCTTGCAGACGGTACCCATTGTGGCGATCGCCCCCTTGATTCTCATGTGGTTCGGGTCGGGTACACGGAGCGTTATGTTGGTGGCTTTTATCATCTGCCTATTCCCTATCATCGCCAACACCACCCAAGGCTTGATTTCCGTTCCACGAAATCTGGTGGACCTATTTACCATGTCTAACGCCTCCCGGATACAAATGCTCCTGGATTTGCGACTGCCGCATGCCGTCCCGAGTTTGTTTATTGGGCTTAGAATCTCGGGTGGCATCTCCGTCATTGGGGCGATTACTGGTGAGTTGTTTGCCAGTTCGAATGCCGTGGGCCAAGGCGGACTGGGATACTCCATTACCTATGCCAACAGCCAACTTCAGACCGACTACCTTTTTGCCTTGGTGCTGACAGCGAGTGTCCTGGGATTTCTTTTCTTTTTTGTCGTCGTCTTCCTGGAATGGCTGCTTTTACGAAAATGGCATGAGGCCGCCATGAAACCCCAACTCGAATAGCCCGTCGAAAATTACACCATCCCCCCTTATGCTACGTTGCCAAACTCCTTCCGGATGGTTCCTGATCCGCCATCCAGACCACGCGCGGCTTGCCGGTCAATTTGCGGAGGTATGGGGCAATCAAGAATTTGTTCCGCCAGAACCGCGTTCGGACGTACTTGAAGGCATTAGCCGCCACGATGACGGTTGGGCACATCGCGATGCAACCCCGTCCATTACCCGCCTGGGTAAACCCAGTGCTTTTGGGGTCGAGTTGGTGGGCAAATATACCGCCTTTGAGGAAATCGACCTTCCCGATTACCTCTCCGTTCGAGGCCGGGCTCTTGAGGTCGTGGCCCGCGACAATCCGTATGCGGCCATTTTGATCTCGCTGCATACCTGCAATCTACTGACCGAACATGCAGACCGATCCACGATCAATTCGACCCAATTGCCGTTGCTGGATGACTTCGTGGCTCGTCAGAGACATCGGCAGTTCGAACTCCGTGCGGAGGCAGCCGAAAGAGGTCGATTTCGCCCTTCAGACTTGGAAATGGACCAACTGATCCAAAACTTTCGGCTCCTTCAAGGTTGCGACAACCTTTCCCTGTTGTCCTGTGTGGATTTTAGCGGACCAGCAACGTTGCTCCATGCGTTTCCTTTGGCATCAGGGGAGACAACGACCGTGACTGTTGAACGAGTCACGACCCGAACGTTTCGATTGGCCCCTTGGCCTTTTCGCGAGCGACAATACCACTTTGAGATCGAGGCTCGCGAAGTGACCGGTGAATATTTTCCCTCCTCCGAGGCGCTCCAGTCCCAATTTCGCGCTGCTTCTCCAATCCGATTGTCGGTGGAATTGATTTCGTAGGGTCGTCACTATGCGAGGGAAACCCAGACTGACTTTTCTTGTATCCCTTCTTTTCTGGGCTGTTTTTCTACGAGCATCGGATCGCTTTCCCCTTTGCTTTCAGCTCGACTGGCATTTAAACGCCCAATTTGCGGGTCTCCTGCTGGCTCAGCAGCAAGGTTGGTATCGCGAGGCGGGTCTCGACGTAACGTTCCTCCCGATCGGTCAGGAGGCTAACGCCATAAACCGAGTCGTTGCTGGAACCAACTGGATGGGGTGCGCCGAGAGTAGTGTCCTGGTGTCTGCACGAGCCGCAGGTGCACCCATTCGTGCCATCGGAACCATGCTCCAGACGGGTCCACTGGCCCTGATCTGCCTGAAATCAAGTGGCAATACGAATCTGAGGGATTTAATCGGGAAGAAGATCGGCATTCGAACCGAAGGACTGGGTGCGTTCGATGTCATCCTCCGGCACGACGGATGGAGGCGTGATCAATTTGACATCGTCAACAAGGACCAAACCGTCCAGCAGCTACTCGACGGAAGCTGCGACGCCATTCAGGGATACCTGATAGACGAGGCGGTAGAGCTGGAAACGAAAGGTATTCCTATCCAGACAATCCCTTACTACGAGCACGGCTATAATTCTTATTCCCAGGTCTATTTCACATCGGAAACCATGCTCACGACGCACCGTCGGGAGCTCCGGAAGTTCATGGAGGTTTCGCGACGCGGATGGCAGGCGGCACTCTTGGGTCCGGACGAAGCCGCCCAGGTGGTCGTCAACACATTTGCGCCGGACTTGGAACCAGTCTACCAACGTCGATCCTTGGTGAGCCTTGCTCGTTTGGCAACCCTTGAGACGGGATTTGAAGGCATGGGACACATGAGCCCAAAGACTTGGGCACGCATTCTCCAAACCATCCACGATTCAGGGGTCATCCAGCAGCGCTTGGCAGTCTCGGATATAGCTGATTTTTCAGTCCTCGGTTCGGCTTCCTGCCGTCGCTTGAAAAAATTGCCTTCCAAGGATTTTCGCGAATCGGGTGGGCTTTATCCAGAGATCACGGTGTCCGCCGAATTGGAGAATATGCCCCTACCACGTTTCGTGGAAATGGTCGTGGCTGTCAGTCCAGAGGGAATTCCAGCAACAACCATGCTATTGCGAGCTTCGACCTCGCGCTCATTGGATAACCGCATCATTAGCGAAGTTACCCGTCAGTGGCGATGGCCAAAGGGGGCGTGGAGACAGTTTCGCGTCCAGGTACCTATAACGATCGATCGACCATGATCCTGCGCATTCTTCATTTTTCTCCCAGCACGGCCACCGGACGCCACGATAGCTACCGTGCATCGTTAGTCTTTCTGTGTCATGCTCGTGCAGCGCTTTACGAAGTCCTTCCCTCCAGTCGTGCGGAATTGGTCTGGGCACTTCCGGCGATCAGCTCCAAATCGGACGTCCATCAACTGCTTTCCGGGGCCGACTTAACGATCATTGCCACGCCAACTTATGCGCAGGGTTCCCCTTGGTTTGTCCGGCGTTTCCTGGAATTGGGAGCTGGAATCCAACTGTGGGGCCGACTCGGCTCCGCCTTTGCGACGGCTGGCGGGCAGCATACCGGCGGTGACGTAGCAGTCGCCGACACGTTGCGTTCATTGATGGGTATGGGCATGGCCACCTTTACCTTTGCGCAAAAATTCGTGGTCTTCGGAGCCCAACAAAAATTTCTCGATGATGGCACGTTTGAGCTCATAGATATTTGGTTCCTGCAACAACTGGCTCGGACTGCGGTGGCCCATCTGGCGGGACGTCGCCGCTCCGGTGGCACTGAAGAGTGCGCGGCGCGATGGCGATTGAACACTGCCTACTACCAAGACTTTCCCAAGTTCGACACCATGAAAGAAGAGTTGGGTGAATGGGTGGAGCGAATCAATCAACCGCTTACCAATGGCTTAGCCTATCGCTGGTGGACGGAACGGCTTGGGGAGGATTGCACGCCGCCTGACGGTCGCGGGCTGCCTTTTTACCATTTACTTCCGTCATCTGCCGCCCACGGCCTCTGATGGTGGTGCGAAAACAACGTGCGGGATAGGAAGATTCCTTCGCTGATCCCGCTACCACCCTTGCGCGACCGTTTGGAGGTTATGCGAACGGCCATATCGATTTACTTAAGCGGAATAGGCGCGGTTCGTACCGACGACAGACCTGGCCGGCAGCCCGACCAGGGGGTCACTGGACCGGTCCGATGTCGCTCATCGTATCGAAACGGACTACAAAACGGCTGGGAAAACCGTCTGGGGGTGGAACACCCACCTCTTTCACCCGGGAGATGGCGGTTTTTACTGCGGAATCCCATGTCGAGTCACCAGAGCCTTTGACGAACTGGGGATTAATGATTCTCCCTTTGGAGTCGACGCCAACCTCGATCAAAGCCGCATAATTGGCGTCGTCTGGACCGGGCGGTTTGTCCCAGACTTGCAAGTAGGCGTCCTGGATAATTCGAATGTATCGCCTTGTCGGATTGGTATCCACCATTTCGACACTTGCGGCGGGAATATACATTTCGGGACCGGTGTCCGGGGGGGGAACTTCAACTGGCGGAGGCACCGTTGTGACAGGAATATCTGGTACAGGCTCTTGAGGCGGGATCGTTGGTGAGGTCGAGGGAGGCCTTGGCTTGAAATCGGGCGGAACCTGCGGGGGGTTAGGCGTCTGTTGAGGATTTTCAGGCGGATAATTAGTGACAAGAATGCCACCCGGAGGCTCGGAAGGGGGCTGGTAGACTCGGCGAGCCGCTAAGAAGGAGACCGTGCCAACAAGGACGACATGGAAACAGGCCGAAACGATGGCACTGGTCTTGGAGCGCCGACCTTTTTGACGTTGTGGAAGCGACATCGTGTAGGGTTCCTAAAAAAGGCAGGGTTCCTAAAAATTAGCCCAATAAGCGGAGTTCAAGGACCAGCGGCTATAATCTCAGGAATCCTGACCTCGCGGAAGTATGGAAGTACTCCAACAAGTTTAAAAAACGAACCGCCGAGCAGACTAAAGGTCTGCGGTACAGCAGCGTCCCACCCGTGTCGCTCGGGGACAGCGCGTCCCCCCGCAGGGTCATTGGGCGGCAAAGCCGACTTTGTTGATTTCGGACAACTGGAGAAGGTCCATCACGGCGATGACTTTTTCGTAGTGCACATCGTCGTTGCCCCGGATAACGAACGGGGGATCGGGCTGAGTATTTTTGATGGATGCGAATATGGCCGGCAATTCCTTGACGGTTAGCGCCTGACCGTTGACTTCAATGTCCCCCGTCTTACTGATGTCAATATAGTTCAATTTCGGTTTCTTACCTTCGGGAGGTTTGGCATTGGAAGGGAGGTTCACCTTGAGGTCATTGGAAAGTTGCGGTGTCGTGATCATGAAGATCACCAGTAGCACCATCACCAAATCCAGGAGTGGAGTGATATTTAGCTCGTTCAACGTCGAGTGTTTAGAGCGGGACAGTTTCTTGCGGGAACCTCCGCTGTGGGCTTGGTCACTCATAAGGTCATGGAACTGGAACCGTATCCGTAATGGTATCGAATCGAACGGTGAAGCGTTGCGGGAACTTATCTGGAGGTGCCTCACCCACCTCTTTCACCTTAGCCAGAGCGTCCTTAACGGTGGCATCCCATTTTGAATCCCCGGAACCTTTGATGAATTTGGGATCGGAGATACGACCGCGGGAATCGACACTTATCTCGACATCAGCCGCATAATTCGCGTCGTCAGGTCCGGGAGGCTTATCCCAGACGGCGAGATAGGCACCTTGAATGACGGCGCGGTAGCGTTCGATCTTGTCGGTGATGACCGGTCCGGTTGGCGCAGCCGGGATGAACATCTCGGGAACGTCGGAGGCATTGGGAGCATCGACTGCTGGAGGCACATTACCGGGAAGCGGCGTTGGATCGGTGACGGGGACGGGTGTTGTTGTTGGGGTAACAGTCGGCTTGGCGTCCTCCACCTTGACGACTTCCGGTTTCGGTTGCTCTTTTGGCTTTTCTGGATCTGGCTTTTTCGCCTCCTGCTCCATCGCCTCAATTTCCTTTTGAACCTTCTCGCCAAACATCCCTTTGCGGGCTGCCAACCAAGCTACAAGGGTAACGATTACGACATGGAAAACGACCGAAACGATGATGCTGGTCTTGGACTGACGGTGTTTATGGCGTTGCGGAAGTGACATAAGACACGGTACTTAACTACCTACCAAAGCTTCGGTGGCCAGTTTGACTTTCAAGACGTTGGCCCGCTGGACGGCATTGAGGGCTTCGCGGACCTTCTTGAAAGGTGCTTTGGCGTCACCCCGGACGGTTACTTTGAGGTCTCGGTCGTCCTTACGAAGCTCTGCTAATTCAGCGGTCAAAGCGACAGGATTGGTTTCCTTGCGGTTGAGGTACAGATTACCGGCGGCATCGACGGTGACGTAGTGAACCTTGGAGTCGGGCTCCTTTTTCCGAGTCGCCGCCTTGGGCAGTTGCATGGGCTTCTCGGTGGACGGGGGTGCGGTGGTCAGGACGAAGATGACCAACAAGACAAATGCCAGATCGAGCAGCGGCGTGATATTCAGCTCGCTGACGGTGTGGTGATTGGATTTGGAGGTCTTGCGAATCATGACGTTGAAAGTCGAATGCGATCGGCTGATTCGATCAGGCTTTCGGTGCCGTGACTAGTTGCTTCTGGGCGTTGACGGCGTCCTGCAAGCGGATAAAGCGGGTCTCGACAGCGTCGCTGATTTCTTCGGCGATGGCACGATTATCGCCGTAGCGATGGCCGAACTTGACTTCGAGGTCGGCCACAAAGTTATCCAATTCGTTGGTAATTCCCCGAATGGTGGTTACCTGAAAATTATAGGCGAACATGGCCGGAATGGCGACCAGAAGGCCGTAGACCGTGTTCAGCAAGGCTCCGGCGACACCGGGGGCCATGGCGGTGATGCTAGCGGATTGTTTTACGGCAATGCCGGCGAAGGTTTCCATGACGCCGAAAACGGTACCGAGCAGACCGATGAACGGGCCGCCGGCGACGGCGGTGGTC
This sequence comes from uncultured Verrucomicrobiota bacterium, assembly GCA_903835555.1. GTDB lineage: Bacteria > Verrucomicrobiota > Verrucomicrobiia > Limisphaerales > UBA9464 > CAILNN01. The sequence continues at coordinate 11,908 of CAILNN010000294.1, read as the reverse complement.
AGAACGATCATGCCTTTTTCCAAATTCATAGCTTCCGCGCCTGCGGCGCTGGCCAAGGCGGACTTGACGAGATCGAAGGAAGAGGTGCTGATGCGTTTTTCGCCCCGAACCATCAGGGGGCGGGTGGACAATTGGTGGTCTACTTCTTCGGCGGCGGCGCGATAGACCTCGTAGGCGGGAGAGCCCTCAAATTCCTTGCCTGAGCGCGCGAGCTCCATCGGGTCATCGGTCGCCTTCCAGGCGGCGATAAACTTGGCGGTGACACGGCGGGCTTTGGCGAGCTGGAAAGCCTTGCTGATGATGACGCTCCAACTGAGAAGGGAGACGATGGTGAGCAACCCCATCGTAAAATAGCCTTCATGGCTCAACTGTTTGGCGGAAAAGACCAGAGCGCTATCTTGTTGAACGGCAGGGTCAGCAGCGGCGGCGAGGAGGAAGAACATGGCAATAGCTTAAGAGTTTGGTTTAAAGGGAATGTTCGTTGGCGACTAATTCAATTTGCCCGGCAGGAGGACCGTCACGCGGGGCCTGGTTTGGGCGATTAACGGTTTCGATTTTTTCTTGTTCGTGTCGTCGTCATCGGTCGAAGCCACGAGTTTTGTGTTATCGGCTTTCTTACCCGAGTCGGCGGAAGCCGCAGTAGCGGTGGCGGTGGCGGTGGCGGTAGAAGCAAAACCGGTTTGGCCGGTATTTTGAGCCGTACCGGTGGAAACCGAGTTGGCGATCAGGGCTGCGCCGACACTCCCGGCGTCGACATTGATGGAGCTGAAGGAAATGAGGGTGCCGGTGAGGGTGCCCGCAGAAACGTTCACGGGGCCTTGGGCAATCACAGTTACCCCGACATTACCTTGAGGTGTGGTAATTGTTGCGGAACCGGAAGCAATGATGACTCCCTCAATGTTCCCGGTGGCAGTGACATTGACGTTTCCGCCGATGATACCGGAGCCATTCGCTTCGACGTTACGAATATAACCTGGGGACCCAGCAGACACATTGACTTGGGCGTCTTTGCCCGAGGTTCCATTGAATGGGGCTTGAACAATACCACCGGTGTGGGCGGTAATGTTTCCCTGAGGTGCGGTGACATTGATATCGCCAACCTGTGCGTTTCCGGTGGAGAAAGTGGCTGCCAGGATACCGCTTCCGGGAATGAAATCTGTCGACGTAATCACATTGCGAGTGACGGGATCGACCGTTACTTGGGTCACCTTTTGATAGGTCAAGCCACCACTACCGGCATCAATTGATCCGGTGGATGATGTTACGGTCACGGTTCCACCGTCATAGGTGCCGATACGGGAACCGTTGACATCAATATCGCCAACTGCGTTAACCGTGACGGCTCCGCCGCCGCTAGTGTAAATGCCACGAGCTGTATCGGAACCCGGCTCGACGTAATTCGCACCAGCGATCACACGCCCGCCGGAGTTTATGGTAACCGACCCGCCGGCCTGAGAGACAATCGCCGATGAAAACAGGCTGATATCTCCGGTGGTTGTTGACACCGACAAATCGGCTCCTGTCAATGATGTCTTGGCAAGGGCGGGGTTTCCATAGGCTCCGATTGACAGGATACCTGAGGAGACACCCAGGTCGATGCTGCGCGCTTGGACCACCAATTTTCCTGGTCCGGCGACTTGGTAGCCATTTTGAGGAATCTGGGTGATGTCGGAACTATCATTCAGCAGGGCATTCACCACCCGCGAGGATAGGAGGGTGGTCGGGACGCAAATCGGTTCGCCAGCGGAGTTAATGCCGTTAATGGAGAAGTTGTTCAGGAGATTGGCTTGGTCCGGGGTCAGTTGGCCAAGAAGAACCACGGTGCGAGTAGTGGGATCGTAGTTCAGATGAACGTCGATTACCGCGCAGCTTTGGTCCAGGAGGGTCAGGTCGGGGTCGGCCTCGCCTGGGAGGAGCTTTTCAAAGGTATATTGACTACGGTTCTTAATATCGCCAGCAACGATCAGCTTGCTCGTATCGCTCGGATTGTTGTTTTGCCAGGCAACCGAGGTGAGATTGAGGTCGCCACCCACCGTAATGGCAGTTGCCTTGCCGAAATAGAGCAGGAGATTGTCCAGGCTACCGCCCACGTTGATCTCGGAAGTGGTAAGATCACCAAAATGAACGGGCGAGTCGGATTTATGGTCCGAAGAGGTGAAACTCGTCGAATCGGTCCACCGGGATGAACCGCTGTCGGACAAGGTCAAGGACGCACCGGCCGCACCGAATCCCCTGATGCCTCCCTGGTCGGAGTGAATGGAGATGTCACCCTTGGGCGACGGAAAGAGAATGACGTCGGTGGTGCTTTGGTCAATCGGGTTGCCGAGAATAATACCGCCCGCTCCTGCGGTCATTTTCAAAACAGGCGGGTAGATCGACGGCAGGTCCGAGTTGTATCGAGGTAGGTTGGCTCCAACCAAATCAATGGAGTCGACGGCATTGAGGGTGACCGTAGTGACGGGAATCGAACCCACTCCTGTGGAGTAATCGAAGAGGTGGAAATAACTATTTTTTTTGTCGCTGCCACCCACGTTGTTGAAGACACCTTGAGTGTTGCGAACCTCCTGCAAACTAATGTCGGTCGCTGACACCAACCAGGAGCCGGTACGAGTGGTCAACGCCAATTGGGTCTGAGACACGCCTGCATTGGCTCCGGCGTTGATAGAGCCGGAGCCATCCGCGATGACGAAGTGGCCGTAGACGGAGCCACCAGCGACCACGGTGACATTGCCACCGATGGGATTCCCATTGGCATCGAGGCCAAAGCCAAATGCTCCCGAACCGGCATCGATGCGGGAGCTCTTGAGGTCCTGCGACACCGGAAGATAGGCGGTGATGTCCTTGCCAGCGGTCAGGGACACATTACCGCCGGCTACGGTACTGAATCCGCCCAAATTCGGGCTGACAGAAAGTGGCTGGTTGGCACCCTGAATGATATACCCGTTATTGTTGCCGCCGGTGGTAATCGATCCGGTGGTCGCAACCGCCGTCAGATTGCCGCCCGACGTGGTGCGAACGGCACCTTGCTGCGTCTTGGAAAAGGAGATATTTCCCTCAGCCAGCAGGTTAATGTCGCCCTGTTCGGATGAAACCGTGGCAGAGGTAGCAGTGATATTACCCGTATTGGCGACAATCTGGACAGTGCCTTTTGATTGAGCGGCAACCTTACCGGTGGAAAGGGAAACATTATTTGCGGCCTGGATAGAAATATTGCCTGAGGTTGGTCCAATATTAAATGAATTTCCAGAAAATGATCCTCCCGTGGACACGACGGAAATATTACCAGAGGTGGAAGAGACTTGGGAGCTCAGCACGGCAATATCTTTTCCGGCGGTCAATGAAAGGCTGCCACCGACGGTCGAAAGGGAATAGGAGGAAACAGATGTATCGCTTCCTTTGATAGAGCCGATACCCTGGGTGACACCACCCAAGCCGTCGAATTTACTGCCGGCCAGGAGGCTGACATTCCATCCAATTCCGCCGACGATACCGGCGGACTGGGCGAAGGTGATGTCACCTCCGGACTCCAAGGTCAACGAAGCACCACCGGCGGGAACATCGGGAAGGTTCCAGAGTGATTTGATATTGATCTGTTTGGTCGCCTGAAGGTCGATAACGGAGAAATTCGCGAAGGCACTCGTGGGGAGAGTCAAGGTATTGGGCTTATCGCCGGCGTTAACCGAACCGGATGCGATCGTGCCGGAGGCGCTGTCGTCAATATTAATCGTCTGCGGATCAATCGTGAGCAGGCCACGGGAATAACCATTCGCGGCGGTTGCCTTTAACTGGGCCTGAATTTGCGGGACATTAACCGAAGATATCTCCAACTGTCCGCCATTGCCACCCTTTGGACCGCCGGAGACGTTGATGGTCGCTGAGGGAACATCGGTGAAGGTGCCCCCGCTTTGAATTGTCACCTTCCCACCCGAGCTGGCCGATAGGCCAGTTCCTTGAGCATCGGTGACCGATTGGGGACCCAGGCTAATCTCGTTGGAGGCGTAGAACTCGATGACTCCATTCACTTCGCGGATGGAGTCGGCCTGGACGATGCCATCCTGATTGACCACCTGGGCGTGGAGGGCGATGGTCCCGGCATCGGCAATGAGTCGACCGAAGTTATCGATTGAGCCCTCGGGAAGAACCACCTTGGCGCTCAGGCCCCGACCATCGGGGCTTTGTGATACCAGCACTTCTTTTCCCGCGTAGAGACCAAGGGTACCGTCTGGGGCCGAGAGAACCCCATAATTTTCAATTTTTTCTGCAACAAGAAAAAGAGAGCCTCCCGACGCGACGGAAATCTGACCATAGTTAATGATGCTGGCGGCGGGTGGGGGGATCTCCAGGGACCATGGCCCTCCATTAAAAAAACCGGCCCCCGGCCCGGAGGCTGTCGTAGCAATGAATCCGGCGGTTTTGACGACCGAATTCGGGCCGAACCAGAAGCCTTGTTGATTGGCCAGGACAACGATCCCATTGGCCTGGAGAGATCCGAAGATTTTGGAGGGATTGGAGTCCAGAATCTGATTCCAGACGATGGAAGTAGAAGACGGTTGATTGAAAATCGTCTTTTCACCGGGAGCGATATTGAACGACTGCCAGTTCAAAAGGGCGTGGTCGGAGACGGTCACGGTCAGGACCGGGCCGGGTCCGCTGACCGAGGCGGATCCCGAGCCAACGGTCAAGCCCTGCGGGTTGGCCTCCAGAGTCCAACCGCAAAGTAGCCAGCAAGACCCCCAGGCAACCGACCTTGCCGGAATCCCACATTCTCCACCGAAAAGAGTGATTTTCATAAGCGTGAACTATTCCGTTAAAATTAGGCCGATTCAGAATTGGGCGGCAACGGCAAAATAGACTTGGAGAGCACCGGCGTGGGTCGTTTGAGCATCGCGCAACGCCCATGCGACACCGGTTCGAAAATCGAATGTCGTTCCAATCTTGGCATTGATGCCCATTCCTGCGCCCCAAAGCGTTTGGAGGTTAACGGAGGCATTGGGGTTAAGCGAATAACTCCGTCCATAGTCCATGAAAAACGCTCCTTGGAAACGCAGCGGCATGGTACCGTCCACCATGCCGATGTCGACCATTGGCGTGCGGGGTTCCAGAGTAAAGCGCCATCCGGTATCCCCATAGCGCTCCCCTTCCAAATAGCCGCGGACACCGGCAAGTCCACCCATGCCCAATTCTTCATTGCTAATCAGCGGTTCATTGGCCCATTGGCCGTCCGCCTTGATTAACAGGGTCCAGTCTGCGGGCAGCTTTTGCTGGCGGCTGGCACTGGCGAGGAGGGTTACATACGACCCGGTGGCATTGGTTGACCCGGCCGTGTTGATGAAGTTCTGCCGCCCGGAGAATGGGCCACCGGCAAAATTGAAATTGAGGCCCGCGCCGAAGGTGGTTGTTCCATTGGTGTCGGAGCGCGACGCGTCCCATCGAATGGCAACGGGCAGATAGCTGACATTTGCGAGCCGAGGCGGTTGGGTGTTGGAAAACGGCAGGGAATTGGTCTGGATTAGCCCTGTGTCCGGATTAGCGAAACTAAATTGCTCCAGGAAGTCATTGGTATTGAAACTGGCGCGCTGAAAATTTTTCAGATCGGCCCCGAAAGACAAGCTGGAATGGACTTCGAGGAACTCTGGAAAGGGCTTGCTGATGCGAAAACCGATCGCTTCCGTTGTGGAGACATCCTGCCCACTAGCCTGGGAATACAAGCCGATGGGTGCCGGATTAATGGTCTCGACCGGACTAACCTTGACCCCGGTGTCGGTGGTAGACCGGTTGGCATAAATGGTCAACTCGGTTCGTCCTTGGGGCGGAGGCAGGACGAACTGGCGAGTGGCTTCATTGTAACCGAACTTGCGTGGATTGGCGTCGATGGCTGGCTGCACCGGTTCATCGGTTGAGAGTGGCAGGCGATAATAGCCGCTGTAGTTGGCGATGAGTGGACGGTCTATGAGGCTTGACGCGTCGGGTGCCTTGAACTCTTGCAAGGCAAATCCGTATTGAAGACCGATGGCATGTTCCCGTTGCCAGAGGTTGTTATATTGGACCGAGGCGTTGGCTCGCAGCTCAGGCGTGCCCGGGGTGTACTGATTGTTCAATTCGAATCGACCGTGAATTGGAATTTGATCCTTGACGTTCAAGATCAAACGGGTGGTTCCGGGAACGGAACCCGGTTGAATCAAGGGATATATTTGCCTATCCTGATTGTTATTGGCCTGGTTCAACTCCTGCTGAAAGATTTTGCTATTGAGGAGGATATTGGTGTGAAGATCGGGAAGGGAACGACGGACATTACCTTCACTGACCCAACGATTGCCTTTGACCCATATCTCACTTAAGGGAGCTTCGATGACCAACAATCGGATGACCCCATTGGTGATACTTTGCTTGGGAACCGAAATGGAAACGGTCGGATAACCGCGCCCCTGATAGGTCAACTGCAACGCCTTCACGGCATCGGTGACATTGTTGGTTGAAATGGCCCTCCCTCGGAAGTCCGAAAGTACCAAGTCAACGGTTTCGGGAGAAAGAACCGTGTTGCCCTCTACGGTAAAGTCGCGAATAACCCGGACCGGCGGCGCGTTTGTGACTTGGGTAACTACGGGAACCGAAGGCGAGAAAAGAACCTGAGACGGCGCGGATGGGGCATTGGTACTGGTCTGGGCGACCAGGAGCCCACCGCCCAGGAGGAGAGCGGCGGCGGTCAAAGTCAACGTGCCCGGCTTGATTCTCCGCTGATTGCGTTGCGTTGGTTTTTTGCTTTTACGCCGCCAGGCGCTGGGGGTCATGCCAAAACGTCGACGGAATAGAGCATTAAACAGACCCAAATGTTGATATCCGCTTTCATGGGCAATATCAATGATCTTGGAATTGGAGCGAGAGAGTAAATCGCGAGCCCGAATCAGACGCAGTTCGGTTTGCCTCGCGCGGAATGACATCCCAAACTCCTGGGTAAAAAGGCGGCTAAAATGGCGGGCCGAACACCCAGCCTTGGTGGCAAATTCTTCCACTGAGGTGCTGATTAAATCGGATTCAGGCAACCGGGCAAGCAAGGAACGAAGGCGGCCCCGTGAATCGTCGTCCGCTTGCGCGGCGGGGAGCCATTTCATTTCGGGAACAAGGACAGTGAGCATAAGTTCGAGCAAGCGAACACGAATAAGCAAATCGGGGGAGAGCTCCGGTCCCAAAAGCTGGGCACAACGTTTGGCCAGATCGTCCGTCGGCTTTAATTCAAATATAGGATTACCAGAGGAAGCCAAATCCTCCAAAGCCTTACGATCGTCAATTGATAAGATACCCGCAAGCGCATTTGTGTCGATTACAAACCAATGGAATCGCAATCCAATTTCCCGGCTGGCCAATAGCCGACCTTTGGCATTACCATGAGTAATTAAGGTACTACCGGGCAACACGTCAAAGGCGGTTTCCCTGGCTCGCCAAAAGCCTGCACCCGAAATGAACTGAACGATATACCAAAGTTCTCCCTGCGGAATCCACTCACCGGAAGTGGCGAGGTGAACCGTATCGCGGGAGAAATGGAGTATGGCGGGCATTTCGAAGGACCTCTAGCAGAGAGCCGACTGGGTGGGACGAAATTACGGCGAAAGTAAGCGAGAAAGCTAGGAAACGGAGGTCGGATACGAATTCAGCCGACTCCATAAGTTAAAAAAAGAGCACGAACACTAACGCGTCCGTGCTCACTGAAACAGACTTCAAGCCAATCCCGAAGGAAAGCTCAGATATTAGAATTGAGGAGCAACAACGCCACCGTCGGCCTGGCGTGTAGCGGTAGCCTGGGTCAACGAGACGTAGTCCAAGTCAGCTTGGATTTCGGTATCGAGCGCCTTGATGAAACCATTGCTGGTAATCGCGGGGTGATTAACGACGTTGCCATTAACGAACTTGGTCACATCAGAGAGAGGAGCGGAGCCGGTAACCAGAGTTTTGCGACCGAAGAGACGTTCGTAGGACCACAAGTCATAGGTACCAGCGATGACATTGGCTTTGGAGGCAGTCACACCGTTGTAGGTGATGAGCTTGTCGAGCAGGGACTGGACCACCGAGTTGTCAGTGCTCTTGGCGTTACGAACGTCGCCGAGGCCCAAGTATCCGATGATGACATTGGCTTGGGACGAATTGTTGAGGACGCGGGCGACTGAACCACCGCTGACATAGCCACCACCGTTGTCGCCGGTGCCATCCCAGGTGGTACCGACGTTGCTGCCGGGTTGGGCCACATCGTTGCCAGTGAGTGCATTGCTGCCGCTCGCGGAATACAGGACTTGGCCAGAATTGGCTCCAAGACCCGTTACTATGCCAACGGTCAAGCGGGTACCGGAGAAGGGATAACGGCCTGTCAGATAGACAGGGGTGCTGTCGGTGTTATCGCCGGTGAAATATCCTTGCGAGAGGGACCCGTTGGATGCCAGCTCCTGGAATTGGTCGGAGGTGATGTTGGAGACCAAGTTACCGGAATTACGATTCGCCACGAAGGAGAACGTGACAATGCCAATACCCTGACCGGCGTAGTTTGTGGGGTCCGCAGAGTATTCAGGGGCTTTACCGTAGGAGGAGATTGAGAACAGTGTGGTATTTTGGGCCACATCGCTCAGAGCCAGATCGGCGGCAGTCACAGGGTCATTGGTGCCCCCGGAGGACAGGAAGGTCGGCTGGGCAACAGGAGAACTGCTGGACGTCCCCAGAACGTTGACGAGACCTTCGACGGAGCCGCTGTAAGCGGTTTCAACGACCACTTGGTTGGCACCAAATACACTGGACTTGGTTCCAACAAAGGTCACTTGGCTGGAGGAGGCGTTCGCGCTGCTGGGAACAAGAGTGGGGGTGGAATCGAAGTAATCGTTCTTGAGGGCGTTGAAGACAGCTGAACGGAAGGCGGTAGATCCGGTGATACGGATAACCGTCTGAGTGACGGCGGTGGGGCGGGCTTGGACGGCGGAACCGGCCACCAAGGCGGCTACAATGGCTGCGATACGGGAATATTTATTCATGTGGATAGAGAGTTTTGAATCTGAATTAAACTGATTATTGAACGAGATATATTTATGCATAAGAAAGTTGCCTCCAAGCGTTCTGAATCACCTGGAGGGACAACGCTACTTACTTGGAAGAACGACGACGCCAGGCGGCAAAGGCAACCAAGCCCAAACCAGCGACGGCGGCATAGCTTTGGGGCTCGGGAACAACGGCTCCGGCGGGGACGTAGGACAGGTGGGCACTGCCGTCGAGGGTAAAGAACCCGAGGTAGGTGGAAGCCGTAGAAGAACCGACCTTCTTGGGAACGGAGTAGAAGTCGAGAGACACAGGCGAGCCGGCAGAATAGCTGGCTTCAAGACCGTTGTTCACATAGGGCGTAATAGCCGAAGAGTTGGCGGTATCGGTGTAGCCTGAGATGGTGGAGGCGGGGAAACTCACCCAACCGTTGCCAGCGACGATGCCTGCAGAAACACTGGTTCCAATGCCGTTCTGGAATTTCGCGGTGTTGCCGAGGTTGTTGATCTTGAGAACAGGATTGTTCTGAGTTGTGGACGAATTACGAACCCAAGCGGTGGAACCGGAGACAGCGCCGGCAGAACCAGTGGTGGCGGTGGAACGAACTGCGGACAAGAAAAGGTTACCGGAGCCGTTAGAGCCGGCAGCAAGGACAGAGATGTCCAGACCCGATGGTGAGGCCCCGAAGGTGCTATGGATGGCGGACTGGATGCTGTCACCTGTGCTCGATCCCGCCAGGGTGGTGGTCAAGGTGATTTGGTACGGACTGGTAATCGAAGAAGAAACGTTGGCGAGATTCGATTCCGGACCGAGGTCGATCACCAGGTCGGTGGTCGGATTGCTATCCTGACGAATGCCGACGAGCAGATCGCCCGGGCTATAGTTAAACACCTGAGCGAAAGCGCCCGATGTCAAAGCGGCCGCCGCAGCGATCGCAACAACAAGATTTTGGTTTTTCATTTTCTAGAATTTTTGCAGGAGTCAGATCAACAAAATGTCGACAAACCTAGCGGAAGCCTAACTGTAGACCCCGCCCGGCCTCAACGCTACGCGAAACCGTTCTGGGCAACTTCCATTTTTCGGCCAAATTGATACACTATTTGGACAGGAAATTTGATTCACAACCAATTTACTATCAGCTAGTTAACTGATATTGGCTGAGTTGTTTGCCGAATTGTCTGATTTCGTAACACAGGTTTTGTCGGGGGGTTGCCTCTGAGCCCCGACGTTTGTGAATATCGCATTGAGTTGAGTCATCAACCACTTCGCTGGCTGGCCTCCAATCATAGCGTCAAAGCAAGAAGAATGCCGACCTTGGGCTGGGGAGTCATTCAATTTCCCGCAGCCGCTCTCGCGGGCTCCCCGAACGCCCACAGCCGCACCGCACTCAAACCTATTGGGGTCAGGCGAGAGATAGCAAGCGGGGCGGCGGGGTTCGGACCGCCGAGCAGGTCTGGAGACCTTCGTTACGGCAGGCTGGAAAGCCTGCGCTACACGGCGGAGTCTTGACCTACCGATGTTGCTTTCAATCAATAGGTTACGAATTGATTGAGTGGGTGAAGGGAGACGACGTTTTTGGAAAGAAGCAAACCGACTGTCTCCCTTACCCCTATCGTCAACGGATTGGTTCACCTAACCGATTTTACCGACTAGCGATCAATCCGGGTGTTAACGTGTTAAGGGGAAACCTGAACACGGTAAAAGGCCGCCGTGTCATTGATGGTATCGGTGAGACTGGCCGGGTTGCCGGTGCCGACGACAGGAGAACCGACGGGTGTCCATTGAGCTATCGGGGCCTGAAGGTTACCTCCAGGGGCTCGGAGAAGGGTGTAGCTATAGCCGCCAGAAAGGGTGGAGAAAGTAACGGTGTTGGCCGAATTATCGCTCGTGATACCGGTGATTTGAGGTGCCGAGGCGGGAGGCAGTCCTCCTGCGGCATGAAAGCTCAGTGAGGCATCGGTTCCGAACTCAAAATAGCCGAGGTAAGTTCCCTGATTGCTTTGTCCAGTCACGGCTGGAGCCAATTGGTAGAAATCCAAACGAGCCACGACGCCGCCCGTGGCAAATCCAGTGGGCAAGGTCAATTCGGTATCGGCACCAAAGGTGCCGCTGAAATCTCCCTGTGGTCCGAGATAGACGGAGTAGCCGCTTGAATAGTCGGAGGGTAGGACGACCCAGGTCGCCGTATTATCGGGACCCGGAGCCTCGCCAGCGCTATAGTTGAACGCGCCATTGCCGATATTTCCAATCTTGTTGGCGGTGGGCCCCTGCGTTGTGGGTCCCTTACGAAACAAAGGGCTTGTCTGGACATTGACATCGGTCCGCGGATTGACCAACCAAAGGGTGCGGAAAATGGGATCGCCGGGAGCAACCGATGTTTTGACGACAGCGGCAAAAATGTCGACCTGAAGAGCGTCCAGTGAGGGAAATACGCGAATGACTTCGGCAGGGCTCAAATTCGTAACCGAAAAGAAACTTCCAGGAGCGGCTTGGGTGTAGGTGAAAATCGAACCGAGATTTGCGACCAGTTCGGATGAGGATCCCTGTTGCCGGAATCCAATCAGTACATCGGGTGGATCCTTTTGGGAGGTAAAAATAAAGGGGTCTGCTTGCGCCAATCCTGCGACAGTGAGTGAAAAGAGTGCGATCTGTGTGAGTTTCATGGTTAATAACGGGAGCCTAGAGACGACGACGATGGTGACGCCTGAAGTCCAATAACGAACCACGATAATACCGGAGTCCAGTTATTGATATTAACTGTTTTCGGACATTCTATCCTGTTTTTCCGCCATTCTGGTGAGCACGTCTGAATACATGCCATGGTACGCCCGATTCTTAGCGACTGGAACCCCCGCCGCAGTATTGGCATTCTAGTGTCGTGTTTCCGAAATAGCTAGAT
>CAILNN010000293.1 GCA_903835555.1 uncultured Verrucomicrobiota bacterium | reverse complement strand
TTTTCTGAATTTATAACAATTTGTTTTTATTTTGTTGAACCACGAACCATTCGACGAAAAGGGATGCAGTGTAACATGTTGATACTTTTAACTCCCCGCTGTCAGGCCCGCACAATCTCCGGATTGATCAATTACTTTTATAGTAACACATTTTGTTTTCAAAACTTGCAGCAAGGAGCACCGTAAACATCTATCGCACCTTGAAATATAAACTCTTTGAGCATCAACATTCCCGATTATCAGGGTTGAAGCGCACGATATCTCTGCAATATTATTTTATTTTCTAACCCATTTGAAATTAAAAGCTTAGCGAGACAACGAAGATCACTGTCGAATTGCCGCTGATCCTCACGGACTTGTTCGGACTCAATTTCCAGCCCTTCATAATTCATTACGCAGTCGATAATAGAACCCATCCCTCCCCACAAGTCATTCGTCACAAAACAGTTTGGGTCTTCAGTTCGACGAAACTTTTCAATCATTCTTCCGGCCAAATCAGCTTGAAAGGTGTAGCCGTAACGTAATAGGAGTTTATGAATACCAGATATATATTCTATGTAATTATTTTTATCTGACTCTTCTAGTTGCTTTTTCATGGAAATGTAATCCCAGTGGTAACGTTTCGGAGCTGAGTTTGGGCACTGTCTAGTTGCACTTCAAGAAGCCCCCCACGATTTCCGGTGCCAGGGATATTTTCAGCTGCTCGGATTTTGATAGCTGCTTCCGTTCCTATCTCACCCACTGCCATTTTGGCTTCGCCGCTCCTTATTGCCTCTGCGATATCTGTCGGTAATCCTGCTGCATCTGCAAAATTTGCGACTCGTCGAGGATCGATTGTGGTCCAATACCTACCGTTCCATCTACTTTGTCCTGGTATATAGACTCGGTACACTTTGGTGCCAATTGGAAGCCTTGCCAACTGCGCCTCTTTATACAATGCAGCTTCGGCTTCAACTTCCGAGAGAGTACTTTTACTCCCAAGATCAAATGCCTTACCGAGAATCCGAAAGCCAATATAACCAGCAGCCCCGGCATCGATCGTTTCGATGACGTATCGAAGTATAATGGCATCAGCTGTCAATCCGGCTTGGACGCCAAGGAGGGCGTGCTGGATCGCTTGCCCTGAACCACCAACGCTTCCATTATATCCTGCATCCAATACGGACCCAAGTGAATTTGCCAGGACTAATCCAATTAATTCATCATGACCACTTGGATCAACTCCATTTATTGGACTTGCGCGGCAGTAAAGATATTTGTGCAAACTTGCTGGGGTCTCAGGGCTTCCCTCATACGAATCACTCGACCAAAACCTCCCCAATGTCGGCGCATAATACCGAGCCCGAAGGTAATACAGCTGAAGGTCGGGGTCCCACTGCTGACCGGTGTAGCGGTAGTTGTTGACCGTTGAACCGGTGCTGGCGGTCAGAACCCCGTAGGCATCGAAGTCATAATTGTCTGTGAGGGACGCCCCCGCAGTATCGGAGAACAGAGCTCGAACGCTCCCCTGCCCATCAGTCAGGGCGTAGGAGGTCGTACCGCTTCCCACAATGTTGATCAGGCTCAGGCCGTAGGCGTAGGTCCGCAACGGCGCACTGCTGAGACTGTTGAACTCAGCGACCACCTGCTGGTAGCCGCTCGGGCTTTGGTCATCAATCAGGTACCAGATCGTCGTTCCAACTGCCGTCTTCTTGACCCGATTCCCGAAGGCATCGTAATCGATTTGAACAACGGAAGAGGTATTGGTGCCGCGCAGAATGAGATGGTTTTCGGCGTCATACGAATCCGGATTGGTTAAACTGAGACTGGCACCGAGGGTGGTATTCCCTGCACCGTCATATGTGTCACCAATCAACTCATCGCGAGCGTTATCGGTCCAAGCTGAATTTGTCGGTACGCTATTGGTGATAAATCCGGTGACCGACCGGCTCAAGCGATTGCCCACCAAATCGTAGAGATGTTGCTCGGTGCCTAGGGAACCCAGGTTGGTGATCGTCTCCGAGGTCAACCGGTACAACCGGGCCAATTGATTGGTCCCGTTGACATCATACTGCCACGAGATGGACCGTCGATTGGAGTTGGTGGGATCGGACTCATTCACAGCGACGCGCACTCCGCCTGCGCCCAACGTGTAACTAAAGGCGCGCATCAACGTGCCATTGGTCTGCCACCAATCCGTTTTGAGCAGACGGTGCCGTGCGTCGTAGGTAAACCGGTTGGTGGCTCCGTTGGGATAAGTCGCTGTTTGCACCCGACCGGCGGCATCAAAGGCGTAGCCAAGACTGCGGGTCGTCGACACCTTGCGGTCAGTGACACTGCTCAGGCGATTCATCGCATCATATCCGTAGGCGACGTCAACATCGGTGGTAGTCCCACCCGTCACCTCTGCGTTGATTCCCACGGCGCTACGGCGGTAACTCTGCATCGCAATAATATTGCCCTGGGCATCCCGCTGCCAGGTAAGCACACCCTCGGGGCTATCGGCCTGCCGTCGGCGGCGGGCGTCGTCGTACTTGTAGTACGTCGTTCGCAGAGTCCCGCTGGAATCGACGGTATCCACGTGATCGATCATACCCGCCACCGAGTAGGTGAAGCGGTTGGTTCGCGACGTTCGTAGAGTCGCGGAACCCTGATAGATGGTAGGGAAGCCGACCGTGGCCACGCGCATCCCGTGACCATCGCTCGCAGTCTCTGACACGCAGCCCACGGCAATCCAGAGTATCGCCAGGAGGCGATATGCCCGGAGAATCTGAAATGGTGCCACGGTTGGAAGTTGTTTTTGCCGTCATCCAACTGAAACGCAACCCGAAAAAGGGACTGTTTCCAGGGCTCCGTAGAGGCCTCTGGTCAGGCAACGATAATCGCACGCGGCTATAACCTTTTTCAAGCGCCCAGGCGACAAGCCACGCCGTCACCCTGCACACTTGGAGAGCACCTTGCGCAATCGTTAATCCCGAGTGCCCCGGACCCGCCTGTCTGCCCAAGAACGAGTTATGGCTCCGTGGAGTTTGCGCCGCCTCACGGGCGGCGACTACGTTGGCGTAGACGTCCGACGTCAGTCAACGCTGATATCGCATTTGCAACGGCGTCAGATTCGCAGTTCTTACCTATGCGATTTTGTCATTCTCAAGCCCCTCCAATAGCCTTGGAGAAACTTCAATGAATCGGGATAGTCAAGCAGACGCTCACCACGTCCGAACCAGAAATGAGTAGAGATGATCCAGCCTCCTGAACATTTAATGTGGAATTCAAGCCGTGAATCTCCTGTCTCTTCACGACCCGATTCGACGCATCGGATGCCAAAAGCGGATTGAAACCTTTGCGCGGTTATATTCAAGAGCTTGCGTTTGCTAAGAAACGCTACTTTCCTACCCGCGCGATTCATTGCGTCAATCCACATCGTAGCCCAAAGGTAATAGCGGACATTGAATTCGAGTTGGGTGTTTCGTAAACTCATCATTGATGACATATAGGCAACATTGCAATTAGGCCGTGTTTTCAAAATGCATTTGCCTATCTGCTGGCCAAAACAGGCGGGGGCTTCGGTCTCGGCATTTTCGGCCACAGCCGTTTGCAATGCTCCTTTTTTCCGGTAGCGCCAGAACCGTGAGCACATCAATGGCGGACATCCCCTTGGTCCATTACCCGGGAAGGGCCTTGGACGGGTTAGGTCGGCAAGCATGGGGAGTTCCAGGGAAAGCGGCGAGACGCCGCTTCTACTTTGGGTGTTAGGTTCCGACCTCTAGAGCGGCAGCGAACCGAACCATCAAGCTGGTCAGGTAGGGAAGCAGTTGCTTTTTTCGGGAGACCACACCCTCCATTTCATAGACGCCCGGGACAACCAACGGGTATTGAATCACGCTGAGAAACCTGGGCGGGGCAGCAACCAACAACAGCGATTTTTGCTGGACGACGTCGGTCACAAAGAGGGCGGAAAACAGGAATTGATGGAGATCGCGATAGTTGGCTAACGCCGATTGAACCTCGTTGCGCCGCTTCCAGAAGGTATCGAAACCGAGTTCCTCGATTTGACTGACACTGAATCGGTGCCCGGCCTCGGTGTATTCCTTGCAATCGGCGGTGATGGCTTGAGCTGCCGGCTTGGACACCAGGATCGAGCCCGACCGGAATAGTTTGTCGGTGAAATCGGTGGCGTTGACGCCCGATCGACGCTCCAGTTGCGCGAGAATTTCCACGTCGCGCTGGGTCGTGGTCGGAGAGGTAAGGTTCAGCGTGTCACTGACCAATCCCGCCAAGAGCAAACCGGCGATATTCTTTGGAAGTTCAACCCCATGACGCAAGAAACAGTCAGCCACGATGGTGGATGTCGATCCGACCGGTTCATTGCGGAAAAGGATCGGGTAGCCGGTGGAAAATCCACCCAACCGATGGTGGTCCAATATTTCCAGGATTTCGACCTCTGCAGCCCCGTGAACGGCCTGGGTCAATTCGTTGTGATCCACTAGAATCAATTTGCGCTCGACCTTCTTAAGGAAGTCGGACTTTGAAAGCATGCCGATTACGCACCTTCGTTCGTCTAGCACCGGGAATGCCTGAAACTGTGACTCAGCAGCAATGGCCCGGGCCCCCGCCAGGGATTCATCGGCGGTAAACGAGAGAAAGTCTTCGCGCAATAGGTGTCCGACTGCGATTGCAGAGCGGCAGAGCATGGCCGTCGTAGCGGAGTCATGGGGGGTCAGAATCAGTGCGACTTCATTTTTCCTCGCCAGTTCCATCATCTCGTGACTGACGCCAAACCCGCCGGTCACCACCACCACGCGCACACGCTTTTCGATGGCCAATTTTTGGATGTCCTCGCGGTCTCCCACCACGACCACGAGTTTTTCCGGCGCGTAATTGGCCAACCGGGCGTGAAACGAAACCGACTTCATCGCGGCCACCATCAAGACCAAGTCCTGCTCCTGGTCCGGCTCAATGGCACAGATGAGTTTGGCCTCCAAGACCCTGGCCAGACTGCGCAGGGATGCCAGGATTCGGCGGGAATCAAACAACCGGTTGGGCGCAGGAAAAAAGAACTTGCTGGCCTTAAAAACGGAAAGGAGACCACGGCAATGCCGTGCCTCATCCAGTACCGGCAAGACCCGGATGTTCTTGCTGTCCATGATCGCCAAGGCTTCGACCACCGCCGTTTGCGGTGTGACCGAGATGACATTCGCATGCATGACGTCCCGGACTTTGGGCGAGACGTCGGTGACAAACTTGGGGGCCGGTACTCCAAAGGTGCGCAGGACAAAATCGATCCGCTCGTTGGTATCCCCGCAACGGGCTGCCACTGCATTGGACATACCAGTCCGCCTTTTGAATTCCGCGTAGCCGATCGCCGAGCAGATGGCGTCGGTATCGGGATTTCGGTGTCCAATGACCAGGATTTCACTCATGCGAGAAGTGGAATACCCGACCCTAGGGGTTTGTTCAATCCTAGCGGTAGGCTCCTGGAGTGCGATGGAGGCGTCCTCACCATTCCCCCAGATGCCTAAAGCTACTTTGTTAGGAAATCGAAGACTCGCTTGCCTCTGGCAATCTCGAGCTCGGACATTCATCCGGTATTGAGGTTTCGGTAGATATGAATCTTGCTGGCACCCCTGCCGGGGTGCCGACGATTCGCAAGGTGCCAATCCGGTGGTGTCGCCAGGCTCAACTACCGGCTAATGGCTGAGAAGCCTTCGGCTTCCTAGGCCGTGTTTTCAAAAGCGCCAGAGAACTGGCTCACTCAAATATCTGGGGGACCGTCCGGCGATTATCATGACGAACGCGCAAATGGAACAAAACTCCCGCTGTTTTTAGATTGAAACCCGCCCGCTGCATCCGTCCACTTCGCTCTGCTAGATACTGCTCGTGAAACCAACAGACCTGAGGGGCATTCTCCGCTACATCCCACGCTTCCGGGACAAGATCTTCGTGATCGCCGTCGACGGGGCCATCATCACCGACGACAACTTTCCCAACCTACTTCTCGACCTGGCGGTGCTTCGTTCACTAAGCATCCGCATTGTCCTGGTGCACGGCGCGGCCGAGCAAATCCGAAATCTCGGAGCCGAATGGGGAATGACGCCGTCGAACCTTGACGGCACCGGGATCACCGATCCTGAGACGCTGAAACTGGCACTGACCGCCGCCAATCGCCTGACCCATGAAATTTTGGAAGGCTTGGCCATCAACGACATGCGGGCCGCGTGCACCAATGCGGTGATTGCCCATCCCCTGGGAATCATTGGAGGCGTTGATCATCAACTGACGGGCAAGGTCGAACGGATCGACGTTGATTTCCTGCAATCCCTGTTGACCCAAGATATCGTCCCCGTGATCCCTCCCTTGGGCTTTGACGGCGACGGGCGCACGTATCGGGTCAATTCCGATGCCATTGCGTCGGCATTAGCCGAGCAATTGCGGGCCTCCAAACTCATCTTCCTGGGCAGCGCCGACGGTTTGACGAGCCAAGGACGCCTCCTCCGACAAGTCCCGGCGTTTGAGCTCAAGCAACTCCTCAACCATCGGCAGACTGAAATTGCCCCCGATGTTGCATCAAAAGCCCGCTGGGCGGTATCGGCCTGTGAAGCCGGTGTTCATCGGGTCCACATCATCAATGGACGCATCGATGAGGCCTTATTGACCGAGCTTTTTTCAAACGACGGCGTTGGAACAATGGTTTATGCCAACGAGTACCAACAAATCCGCAAAGCGCTGAAGAAAGACATTCGCAGCCTCATTTTACTAACCAAGAATTCGGTGGCGTCAGCGGAACTTGTCAAGCGCACGCGAGCCGACATCGAACGGCGAATGGGTGACTATTACCTATTCGAGATCGACCGGAACCCGGTCGGGTGCGTGGCGTTGCACTCGTATCCCGAACAAAACAAAGGCGAGCTGGCCTTCCTATTCGTGGCACCGAGCCATGAAAACTTGGGGATCGGCAGCAAATTGGTGAAGTTCGTGGAAGAAAAGGCTCGGGAACAAGGGATGGCCGAGCTGTTTACCCTCTCGACCCAGGCCTTCACGTGGTTCCAAAGCAAAGCCGGATTCGCCGAAGGTGGCGTGAACGACCTACCTCCGTCCCGGCGCGAGCGTTATGAAGCCAGCGCCCGGCATTCGAAAGTGTTGATCAAGAAGTTGAGGTAGGGCAGAAATTCACCCGTCATAATCGGGGTCAATCGAGGGTTAATCTGCGGGGCGGATATCGTTCGGACCACCTCTACTCCGCTATTACAACCTTCGATAAGAGTTTGTCAGAGACTCGAGAGGAAAAAGCTTGGCGTCCTTGAACGAACTTAGCCCTTTGTCGAAACTGGCGACCTCTTCTTTGCTGCGTACGGCAGTAGCAGCCAGATACGCATCGCCAAAAGAGATCTTGTTGGCGGTAATCCGCTGTAGCGCATCAAGAACAATCCCCCGCTGATCACAGACCACCAAACCAGAGGAAACAAGTGTGTGCAAAATCTCAGCCACCTTCACCCGGGGTAGTCCGTAGGTGCTGGCCAAAACGTAGAATACCTCAAGGAGGATTACTGAAGAGGCAATCAACTCCATCTCTTCAGATTGGGCTCGCTTGAAGAGCTCGGACGCAATTGAAGACTGAAGGGGGTCATCGTTGCGCAGATACCGCAGGATTACATTCGCATCGAGATGCACCCGGCGACTCATAGAAACGAGCCTTCCCCTGCGGCGTCCTCAGCGATACTCCGCTCCGCGATCTCACGTTCCAAGGGATTCATGGGCCTACCATTGCCGGCGATTCCGAAAAGTGCTTCAGCACTCGGGACGGGCCGCACAACAGCAGAGCCATCCGGCTTGGTCTCCCAAAAAACTTGGCTGGCCTTCCATTTTTTTCGGAGGGTCGACGGGATCGTCGTCTGCCCCTTACTTGTAATTCGAGTTCTTACCACTAGAAATGAGTAATACAACTTGACTGATATGTCCAGTCGGGCCAAGCACTCGGGGCAGCCCTTGGAAACCCCGCTTGCTTTTCAATTGACCCAATGGGTGGGGGGCTGTGCAGATTATCGGGGTGAAACTTTACCGGCTGAATCGGCTGTTCAATTCGCGCTCCAATCGTTGCTTCGACGTTGCTGTTGACCACGGCTTCTTCAATGAACGCGGCTTCCTCCAGGGCATCGAAAACCTGGAACAGGCCGTCAAGACCATCGTCGCCGCAGCGCCCGACGCCATCCAACTCACCGTCGGGCAGGCTCATTACCTGCAATCATTGCCTGGAAAGGCCAAGCCCGCCTTGGTGCTTCGGACCGATGTCGCGAACGTCTATGGCACTCAGCTTCCGCGCAGCCTATTTTCCCGGATGATCGAAAACCCTGTGGATCAGGGGCTTCGGTTGGATGCCACCTGTGTGGTGGTCAATTTGTTCCGGATTCCGGGCGAGCCCGAAGTAACCGACCAGTGCATCCAGAATATCCTCCGCATCAAGCCCGAGTGCGACCGGATGTCGATGCCGTTGATGGTCGAACCGCTTGTGTTTCAACCCAACACCAAGGCCGGTGGGTACATGGTCGATGGCGATCTGGAGAAAATCCTTCCGTTAGTCCGCCAAGCGGTCGAATTGGGGGCCGATATCATCAAGGCCGATCCCACGGATGATGTTTCCCTCTACCATCGGGTGGTCGAGATCGCCGGTCGTATCCCGGTATTGGTCCGGGGCGGCGGCAAGGCTGCCGATGCCGAAATTTTGCAACGGACCGAGACCCTGATTCAGCAGGGTGCGGCTGGAATTGTGTACGGTCGGAATATCATCCAGCATGCGAATCCGGCAGGGATGACCCGGGCACTGATGGCCGTTGTCCATGAAGGAGCGACCGCTGCGCAGGCTGCTGAGTTGTTGGTTACACAGTAAAGGCATTCAGACATTGTTGGGGGTGAATGAATCGGCAAAAATTCACCCCGTATTGGCCCGCAAGCGCCGGGCTGGCTCGCGAAAGCGGCGAGACGCCACTTCCACCTTGGGCTGGCTCGATCACTGGATTAGCGGTCGCGCTCTCCTGGGCTGTCATTGAGTTGGTCATGCGAATCAGATTAACGGAATTGGTCGCCGACCGACTTCATGAGCAGGAGCCGTGGATTCTGGAAGTCGTTGCGGAATGGGCTGGTCTGGCGGGTTTTTGCTGGAGTGTTGTTTCCCGCCTTTGCTGGAATCAGCGATCAAGCCGGCCATTGGAAATGGCTGACAGTCCAGAATCCAACCCGGCATTGCATCGACGGGGATTCTTGGCCGGCACCTTGCCCGGTTGGGGTTACTTCTTCACCATCGCCATCGCCACCCCGACACTGCTGTTCTATGCGATTGAAAACGCACGAGGTGCATGGGCCTGGAATCGAATGCAAGCCCGGCTGAAGGCGGATGGGGTCTGCTATGAGTTGGGCTGTAACGTTCCACCTCCGGCCAGCGACAACGAAAATTTCTTCGCCACGCCGTTTTGGAGCAATTTTGCCTACCGCCTGGTACCCGTAACGAATGGTCTAGGAACACATCCGGTAATTCGTCCCCCCTACTGGATGCTGACCACGAATGGCGAACTGGCCTCCCACGTCTGGGCCACAAATCCATTTAGGAAACAGATTTATCTACCCCCGGTCAAACCGCCCCATCTGGTGCCGACGGAGCCCAGATACGCCGGTATTCACGGCCCGATCGATCTTGCCAAATGGGCCACCGCCTTTCGAGAAGCTGCCGCTGCTTCCGCCTCAACTTCCAACGGCTTCTTTTATCGCCCCTTTCCGGTCACGCCAATCCCGGGAGAACCGGCGGACGATGTGCTCCTGGCCCTGACCTTGTATGACGACCAAATGGCCGAGTTTGCGTCTGCGGCGGCCCGCCCGCGAAACCGATATCCGGCGCATTACGAAGAATTGAGCCAATCGACGCCGTTGGCCTACCTCAGCTCCATAAGGACGGCAGTGGAGATTTGTCAATTACGGGCGATCGCTCACCTAGCCAAGGGAAATACAGAGGCAGCCACAACGAACTCCGTACTGGGTTTTCGACTGGCAGAATCGCTGAATGAAGAAACCCTCTCGGTTTACCGAATTGCCCAGAATCGCTATCCCAAGACCCTGGAGGAGTTGGTTCCGACCTACCTGATTGCGGTTCCGGCGGATTGGATGGGCGGCAATCCCTTTCATTACCAGCCCACCGATGATGGCTGGTTTCGGCTGTGGAGTGTGGGGCCAAATGGGATCGATGACGGCGGAGTTCTGAGAAAGGCCAAGGGCAATGGCGGATTCGAAAATCAGGAGCTTGATTGGCCATGGCCTTCGCGTGCAAAGACGTCGGAAGCCCTGCTGTTTTGACCGGCAAATTCGACATCCAAGAACGGGAGGAAGCCAATATCCTGTTTCAAAAATTGATTTAGATATCGACGATATCGCTGGTTGGAATTCGATCTCAACATCAGATCACGACGAGCGCCAGCGGCACCTTGGCGAAACCCCGTTGGGGTTGAATGAATCTGCAAACCTTCACCCAGGGTAGGCCCGCAGGCGGGCCAACCCTGGGCTTTGTTCCTTAACCCCGTTGGGGTTGGCACAAGCAAAAAGCGCGTTTCCTGCCCATTGATCGCAACTGGAATCGTTTTCGAGCAACAGATTTGCAAAATGTCACTCGGTGACCGCGCTCTAGCGTGTCACTCGGAAGAAGCCGGAGCTGCCGTCCAAGCTGACATCATACGGGGCCACGGCTCCGGTGTCGATCCAGTTGGGGGGACTGAGGGTCGCGGTCGTTTGCAACTTATAGTTACTTTCCCAGACGAGGGTAAACTGCTGCGGATTCTGCGGCGAAGGCACCCAGATGAGGAGGGGGCGAAGGATAGCTACTCCGCGGACGCCCACCAATTGGCCGGTCAAATGAAAGGTCGTGTCGCCCGCGAGTGTTGTTTGTGGAGGTAGCTCCAGGTCCACTGGGATGACGATGGATGCGACTTCGGCAAAAATGGGGGGCATTAGACCTCCCGTGGCGGAATTCACAACGCTATCCCCGCCCAGAGTTTTTTCGCCAAAAGCGATCACCAAACCGTTCGCCCGATAATCGACCACGGCATTTCCATTGGTTGAGATGGAGAACGTAATCCCGGACGCATCGAAATTTCCTCCGCCATAGGGAATGCCGTCACCGGAGAGATTGAATTCCAGGTTCCGAACGGCGGAGAGCAGGTGGTTGGCACCCAGACCGCTGCCGACCGTTACCTTGCCGCCAAAGTCAGCCGGGCTGGCTGTTACTGAACCCTTCGGACCGGGCTGCCAATTACCTGACGGGCTGGCCGTGACCGTGCTGCCAGGCAGGAAAGACAAATACGGGCTGGAAAAATCGATGGCAAGCCATCCGCTAAGACTTGAATTCAGACTCCCACTGGCCTGTTCCGACCAATTTACGCCGCTCGTGCTTCCTTGTAGCGTCAAATAGCTTTGAGCCGGATCGATCTGATAAATAGAAACGTCAGCGAGCACCTGGCTTACCGGGGCGACCAGGGTGGTTAGCCAGAAAATGCCGACGGCAGTTGAAAGGCGTGGTTTCGGCTGTAACAAAGGTAGAGAATCCATTCCCTTCCCCTTATTCTAGAAGCAGCCATTCGTCAAAGGAAGTCTGTAAAGCCTCTCGATACCGAAGGTTTCGCACGGCAAAATTTCCCGCCAAAAAACTAACGAATTAGTTGACATGCATTCCGTCGATCTCCATCTTGCAACTAATTCGTTAATAGCTGAGTCTCCGGTCATGCCAAGAAAAAAATCCAGTAGTCTTACCGACGCCGAGCATCGCATCATGGAGGTCCTGTGGGCCCGCGGTTCGGGTACGGTCGCCGATGTGGTCGAGGCCCTCAGCGGAAAGGATGGAACCGCCTACAATACCATCCTGACCCTGATGCGGATTCTGCGCGACAAGGGGTACCTGAGTTGCCAGAAGGAAGGCCGCGCCCATATCTACCTGCCGAAGGTTCGGCGTGAAGACGCCGCACGAAGTGCGGTGCGGCAATTACTGGGCAAGTTTTTTTCGGATTCACCCGGCGAATTGGTGCTGACGTTTCTCCGACAAGAAGAATTGAGCCCCGCCGAATTGGATGAAATCAAACGCCGGATCCAAAAGGACTAAATCATGAAAGCCATACTTGAGTCCATTTCCAGCGACATCCTGATGGCGCTGCTCAACGGAACGTATCAAGGCCTACTTTTGACCTGCCTGATGGTGGCATTTGTCCGCCTGAATCAACGCTTAAACGCGGCGACGCGCCACGCCTTGTTGCTGGCCACTCTGGCGGTCGTGTGCCTGCTTCCTGTGGTCCATTGGGGAATGGCCTCCGAGCAACTTTGGGGGAGAACAACTGGCGGGAAACAGGCTGAAGTGGTAGCTGGTGGGATAGGAAAAGCCGAAGAGGATGGGGTGGCCAATAGGACAGATAGGACCTATAGGACCGATACGACCTATCGGGTAAGAAAAGGGAGCGAAGCGGTGGCAGCTGCGGGAACACCCGCAGGTGCCAGGGAGGCGACGACGGTTAGGACTACTGAGGGAAGATATTCCGAAGAATCTGCTCCGGTGGCTCCACTTAATGCCCAACCAATCTCCATGGCTTCTTTGGTGGATACCGGTCTGATTGCAAAACGCCCTCCCACCGTATGGCCATCCGCCTCCGTGGCACAGGGGGTGATCTCGGTTTGGGAAAAAGCGGTGGCCATGGCCCACATCCAACCGTTGCGCTGGAGCCCGCCCGTTCCACTGCGGATGCTGGGGTTGGTCGTCGTGACTGCGTGGATTGCGCTTTCGTGGTTCTTTTTACTTCGCCTAACCCTTCAATTTGTTCGACTCCGACGGCTGAAGCGCAATGCCGAGTCACCGGAACCCGAGGCGCTAAAGGTATTTCAAGCGATTC
>CAILNN010000292.1 GCA_903835555.1 uncultured Verrucomicrobiota bacterium | reverse complement strand
TCGATGACAACCCGTCGCTGGAGGGATTGAACGTCATCGGAAGCACCGGCTAAACGTGCTGAATCACTAATTAGGCTACCAGAGAGACCACCAGATAGACCACCAGAGGTCGCAAATCGGGCGGGGGAATTCGTGATTGGAGAAACCTCCAAGTCCGAAATCCATCCGCCCAATCTGGCATAAATAAAGGCAGCGGTCAGGAAACCAGCCCCCAAAGAGCAACAGGAGAAGCCGAGAATCAGCCTGAGCCGCAGTGACTTCATTCGGGCTCTTGCCGCAACGCAAAACCAACTCCACGAACGGTTTGGAGGAGTGGCTTGAGACCTGGCCGGTCAATTTTGCGACGCAGGTAGTTCATGTAAACGTTGACAACATTCGTCTCAGGATCGAAATGCTGATCCCAAACGTGCTCAACAATGGCGGTTTTGCTAACGGCACGTGGGGAGTTTGTCATCAAGAATTCCAACAAGGCGAATTCGCGATTGGTCAAGCCAACTTCCTCGTTTCCACGGCGGGCTACACGAGCCATGAGGTCAAGCTCAAGGTCGGCAATGCGAATGACATGTGGTCCATTCGCTCGTTGGCGCCGGGTCACCGCACGGACGCGTGCCAGCAACTCCGCAAACGAAAACGGCTTCACCAGATAATCGTCAGCCCCAGCATCCAATCCTTTGACCCGGTCACTGACGTCACCGCGGGCAGTAACAAAAATCACCGGAGCGTTAAAGTCTTTCCGTCGAAGTTGGCGGAGAAGGGTGAAACCATCACGCCCGGGTAACACCACGTCCAAGAGGAGCAGGTCATAGGGGTGGTCGTTGGCCAATTTGAGGGCGGCTGTGGAATCCGCTGCAATATCCACGGCATAACCTTCTGTTCGCAGCCCGGTGGCCAATTGATCCGCCACCTTTGACTCATCTTCAGCAATTAGTACTCGCATCTTTTTGATAATATAGTATTGGACACCGAATTGCAACAATAGATATCAAGATTCTCCCCGGTATTTTACCCGGTAGCTTTTCGCATCCATTGCCATTTGATCAACTCCTTGAACCAAAGAAGCGGCCATCCAAGTCATCGGTGTCTAACCTGAACGGCATCCGTCCGACAAATCCTGCAAGAAGAACTGAAAACATCACCCAAAGTTGCAGACCAAATGTGGTAAACCAAAAGTCGCAACTCATGTTGATTAACTCGACGGATAACCTCGGATCATCCGATCCAACCCAACCAATTCATCTCCAGAGCGCCGAACAGATACCCATTTAAAATTTATACGTGACACCCGCAAGTATTTTTAAATCGTTTTTTTTTCGGTGCAACTCGGGAAGAGTGCCCGGAATCAAAGCCGGCTCACTCCGATAGGTATCCTGAAAGGTGACTCCCAGTGCAAGGGCCTTAGAGAAATCGGTCTCAATCTTTACCGAGCCGTTGACCACGAAATCATTAAAATTGTCGACTTTGGGGAGAAATTCGATGTCCTGAAAGATTCTGGACCGATCGTTAATAGTCCATTTCGCCTTTTCCGCGAGTCGCAGGCTCAGATAGTCCGATTCTGGGGAGCCCTTGAGCTTCTCAAAAACGATGCCGGGACCGCCTTCGGCACTGACCTCGATGGTCTTTTCCTTGATCAGGTAATATCCTGCCCCGGGGCTAAAGGTGAATCGATATAGAACATCGGCTACTTTGTCCTGGCGACCATCGACATGTGCCAGAAGATAGCCGCGATCTTCCCAAACCAAACGGTTATATTGAAGGAATGAACCGTAATTTTCCGCGGAAGTGCTCTTGGTCTTTAGCAATTGTCCATTTGACACATTCTCTGTGGTCGTCTGGCCGTAGGTCAGATCGGCCCCAAGACCGAGTTCATTTCGGTCCCATTTTCCCTTGGCAAGGATGCTTCCGCCGAACAACAGGCTCTCAGAGTTACCGGAAGTGGCCGTCAGATTGAGGCTGGCGGAAGATTCCCAATGTCTTGGCGTTGGGGTGGGAGCCGGTGTCGAAGGGGTCACCGAATCCGATTTATTGGCCGACGCAGGCACATCCTGACCATATATTGCGCCTCCCATTACTAGAGTCAGACCCCATCGCCTGTACATGGAATAAGATAATTGCCTCATTTGGTTGGGATGCAGATATCATAGATACAGACGAGCCGCCAAGTAATTTAATGAGCCATTGGGATGGTCTTGCGCTTACTGCAACATTTCCCGCGCTCATGGCAGATTTAACCACCGAATTAGTGAATCTTCTTTTCTGACTGTGAGATTGGAGAAAGGGTCAGCGGATCCCGCATCGGAAGTTCGGTGATCCCACCGGGAACCAAACTACCCAGGGTTACGGGATGATCGGGATAGCCTTTGAGAATTTCATCCTTTCGGCCAACAACCAGCACGACGGCTCGTTCTGGGGTTAAATATTGGCGTGCCACGCGGAGGACGTCTTGTGCTCCGACCGCTTCGATTCGCTGGCGCCATTGATTCCAAAACTCGGGATATTTCCCGAATCGCCCCGTGAATTCGTCCCGGGCAAACTGTAACGACACCTTTGCCTTGGTGTTGAAATTTTGGGGAAAGGTGTCAATAAAAGATCGCTTGGCGGTGTTTAGTTCCTCAATCGAGACGGTTTCGGTAGCGATACGGCGCATTTCCTCGATCACCAAGCTGGAAGCGTACGCGACAGTCCTGGATTTGGAGGCCAGGCCTGCATGAAAGGGCAATGCATAATCGACGCCGCCCGGGAAGCTACTGCCAGCGCCGTAGGCCAACCCCTCGTCCGATCGCACTCGATTCATAATCCGGGAGGTAAAGCCTCCACCTCCGAGGATATCATTCATTACCAGGACAGCGGGATAATCGGGATCATCGCGGCGCAAGCCCGGCAGCATCAAGGAGACCCGACCTTGGTTCACATCTTTATCAACGATGTAAATACCGGGTCTTGCCATGACAAAATTAGTGGGAATGGGAGGCGGCTTTTCGCCGACGAATGGCCAATCGGAAAACAGGGACTCAAGCTTTGGCAAGAGGTTCGTCCGGTCAAAATCACCGCTGACCGCGACGACAAAGTTCGTTGGAGCAAACCAGCGGCGGTGAAACGCCTTCAAGTCATCGGTCGAAATGGATTGGACCGTCTCGGCGGTAGCCTGCCGAGCGACCCAGGAATTAGTTCCATAGGCGAGGGATTCCGATTCGCGGGCCTCGATCGCTGCCGAATCGTCATTGCGTTGCCGCATGGCTTGAATGGTTTGTTCACGGTAAAGATCGAGTTTGTCGGCTTGAAAGCGTGGCTTGGTAAGAGCCTGACGGAGAAGCGTCAATCCTTCATCCATATCCTTCGAGAGGAGATTTAGACTGACCGTACCGTGGTCATCTCCGACAGAAGAGGAAAGGGATGCGGCAAGAAATGCGATACGCTCTTCCAGTTCGTCGGCAGTCATATCGCCGACACCGCCGCGGGTAAGGAGGTATCCGGTGAATTCAGCCAAGCCAGTCTTGTCCGCCGGCTCCAAATAACCGCCGGTTCGGACGAGGATTGATAAATTGATGAGAGGCAATTCGCGGTCCGGGACTAGGTAGGCAACGGGGCCGGACTTGAGTTGAACGCGAAATTGCGCGGGGCTGGGCGGGGAGTAAGCGAGAGGCGGGAACTGCAACTTTTCAGGACGGTCTGGTATGACCTCCTCGGCCGAGGCCCGCCCCCAAGACCCGAGTGCCAGCAGCAGCCAAATCCGGCAAGCCAATAGAAACGATGCGATCTTTACCTCGCGCAACATCATGCAGGTAGCCTAGAACCATCTTTCGTGTCGTCGAGTGGTAAGTCCATCCAACGATCGCGGCAGTAAGCTTGACGTTCATTGGTTTCCACCCTAATTCAACCCAAACCGCAACGCGTCGTGGCCAAAATCTTTTTTAGCCTCAGTGGAGAAGGGCGGGGGCATGCTACCCGGGTACGCGCCTTGGTCGAGTCCCTCCGCGCGGAGCATCAAGTGGCAATTTATGCCTCGGGTGACGCGTACCGTTTTTTGGCCCCGCTCTATCGCGGAACTAACGTCCGGCTGCATCGCATGGGTGGACTTCGGTTTCATTACACACCTACACGCAGGCTGGATTTTCGGAAGACGGCCTGGGAGGCCATCCGTTTCATGCGTCGCCTTCCCCTGCTCGTCCGAATGCTGGAGCGGCGATTGGTAGACGAGCGTCCCGATTTGGTCATCGCGGACTTTGAACCGGCGCTTCCGCGGGCAGCGCAACGTTTATCCATTCCTTTTTTGAGCATTGATCACCAGCATTTCTTGACCACCTACAATCTGTCGTCCCTCCCGCTATGGCTTAGGGCACATGCGGCGCTCATGTCGCTCATTGTAAGGGCGATTTGCTCCGGACAGCACCACACGATCGTCTCGTCCTTTTATTTTCCGCCACTTCGCTCGAATTGCTCGAATGTCACCCAGGTCGGAGTCATGTTGCGCCCTGAAATCGTGGCCACAACACCGGAAAACCAGCCCCATTTAGTGGCCTATTGGCGGCGATTTGCTCCCCAAAACGTGCTGGATGCACTGCAGGCCTCGGGACGCGAGGTCCGCGTTTATGGACTCGGAAGCCGTCCGCGCTCAGGCAACTTGGTATTTCATGCCATCAGCGAACAGCGTTTTTTGGAAGACTTGGCAAGTTCTTCGGCCCTCATATCCACCGCTGGCAATCAGTTGGTAGGCGAGGCGCTTTTTCTTGGCAAGCCAGTGCTCGCGTTTCCCGAGTCGAGGAATTTCGAGCAATATATCAACGCTCATTTTCTAGACCAGAGTGGCGCGGGGGCTTGGGCTGAAATGGAGCAAGTGTCCGCTGCCCATATCTCCGGGTTTCTTGGGCGACTAGACGAATATCGCGCTAGAATCCATCGTTCACGAATGAATGGACTTCCCGTAACATTGGCCGCCCTCAGCCGCCACTTGCCTGCCCCCGGTACGGAGCCAAGGGTGGGAGTCCAAGCCGAAAGTCAGGGAGCTGCCACCGGAAATCGGCCTTCCCCATCATCGCTCGCCATATGAAATCCCGTTTTATTCTTGGAGACATTCTACGAAATCGTCGCCGGGAGACCAACCTTCCGCGCTATCTGACGTACATCGTCACCTGGACTTGTAACGCACGGTGTATCATGTGCGATTGTTGGAAGAAGGATTCGCCGGAAGATTTGACGCTTGCGGAGATTGAGAGGGCCTACGAACAACTGCCACCAATGGACGCCGTGAGGTTGACCGGGGGCGAGCCATTTGTCCGCAAAGATTTCACGGCCCTGGCCAACCTGACGCAAGAGCGACTCCGTCCTCGCTTCTTGCATGTAACGACCAATGGATTTTTGACTCGCCGAATTGTCGAATTCTGCGAACAGCGCGACCAATCCGTGCCGCTCCGACTACTGGTCTCGATGGATGGGATGTCAGACAAGCATAATCACGTGCGAGGACGAGACACGGCTTGGGACACGACATCGGAGACGGTTCGCTCGTTGGCACCCAGGCAACAAGAATTGAACCTGCAATTGTCCGTGAACCAAACGATTGTTGATTCTGACGGGATTCAACAGTACCGCCAACTTCGCGATTATCTTCGGCCGATGAATGTGCGGGTGAATGTGGTGATGGCATACGATGCCAGTGCGACCTATAGCCTGAAGCTGGACACGGCGGTGGCCAGGTCGCAAATCGGCCAGTTCACGACATTTGGGGATTTCGATCCGAATCGCGTTCGAGAGCTTGCGGATGAAGTCGAGGCAGACCTAAACGCGTTTCCATGGGCCGACAGGGTAGCGAAACGCTATTACTGGCGGGGAGTTCGTGGACGGTTGGCCCAGGATTCCGATGCTCTCAATCCGTCCTGTGTCGCGCTCAATTCGCATCTTCGCATTTATCCAAACGGCGATATTCCAGTATGCCAGTTTAATTCCCGTCGTGTGGGCAATCTCCGAAAGCAAACATTCGAGGAGATATGGTTTGGCGAGGCCATCGCCCGCGAGCGGGAATGGGTCCGGAAATGTCCTGGATGTTGGGCAGAATGCGAAGTACTGCCCAATGCGATCTACACCGGTGACTTAGCTTTGAAGACGCTGGGGATTTAGGGCGTGTTTTCAAAATGCATTTGCCAGTCTGCTGGACAACACAGGCGGGGGGCTTCGTTGCTCCTCGGTCACGTATGTCTAAAAACTCGACCATGTCGCGCCTCGCCCCCGCCTGTGTTGGCTTGCGCATACAGACCAAGCCATTTTGAAGACAAACCCCAACCCATTTGGTGAGGTCCATCGAATTACGGTTTGATGTCATGGCACCTTCCCTGCCCCCCAAATCTCACTCGGCACCTGCGTCTCCGGCACCTGCGATATCCCAATCGTTAGGCGGGCCTCGGCAGAACGCACCTGCCTTGGATGAGATCAGCTTAGCGCGAGGGGCTGCTCGCGAACTTTATCGGACTCTGCAACCGGACACCCCGGGAAATTTTCCGGGCCAATGGCGGGAGACCACCCGGCGTTCTCGGAGAGTCATGCGTGACCTGGATGTCACGTTCAACACCTACCAAGATGAGGCTGGCCGGGAGAACATCCTGCCATTCGATCCTTTACCCCGGATCATTGACGCGGAAACCTGGGATCAAATTGGGCGGGGACTTCGGCAGCGCATTCGATTATGGAACGAATTTCTTCGAGATATTCACGATTCCCAGGAAGTTCTTCGGACGGGACTGGTTCCATTTGAGTTAATCTTTGACGACCCGCACTACCGTCGTGGTGCAGTGGGCATCAAAGTTCCAGAGGACACCTACGTTCACTTTGCCGCCTTCGACCTGGCGAGGGATACTTCGGGAAAATGGGTCGTGATCGATGATTTCCTGGGACACACAACCGGGGTGACCTACGCCCTGCAAGCGCGAAACGTCCTGAGTCAATCCGCTCCTGAAATCATGGAGACTGCGAGCTTGGAGCCGAACCGCCACTTTCCAACAGAGCTTCTAGAACATTTGCGAAGCTTCACGCATGGGACGGCCGAACCCCGGGTGGTCCTTCTGGCTCCGGGGCCGTTTAATTCAGCGTATTTCGAACACAGTTCGCTGGCGCGGTTGATGGGTATCCCATTGGTTCACGGTGGGGACCTCATCGTTCTAAATTCCCGATGCTTCCTGAAGACCATTGGGGGACTTGAACCAATCGATGTCATTTATCGACGGATTGATGACGCGTTTATCGACCCGGTTGCCTTTCGAGCGGACAGTTTTTCCGGCGTTCCGGGGTTGATGACCTGTGTGCGCAAAGGGACGGTAACGATAGCCAATGCCATTGGCAGCGGTTTGGGAGAGAACCGTGCCATCGCTTCGTACCTTGGAAGAATGGCACGATTTTATCTCAACGAATCTCTTCACCTGCCAACGGTGGAGAGGAGGCTCTGTTTTGATCCCGACCAACTGGACGAGGTGCAAAGTCATTTCGATCATTTCCGCATTCGTCCAGTACGCGAGCTTTCGGAGACCGACGGGAGCGAAAGCGGTCCGCGGCATGCGCCAGAAGGAGCCATTTCCCGAAATCAACTTCAAGGTAACCCGTCTGCCTATGTTGCCGAGCCACGGTTGCCCCTGACCCTGTTGCCCACCGTTGGGGAATCCAATTGGGAATCGCGTCATTCTGGGCTGCGCTGTTTTGTCTTTGGAGGGCGGCATCCTCGGATATTCCCGCTGGCACTGACGCGTTACGCCGTATCCGCAGGCTCGCGGACGATTTCCAGCAGCAAGGGTGGCGGCATAAAGGATACCTGGATCATTCGGGGACCTGATCCCCTTCGAGTGGTACCGTTCACTCGTCCGGCCGGTGTTTTGGGAGCGCCTCAGAGACGGCTCCGGCTTGGTAGCCGAATTGCGGATTCGCTCTTCTGGATGGGTCGATACAAAGCCCGGGCAGAAACGACGACCCGGGTGCTAAAGGTCTTGCAGGAAGTCCAGCTCGAGAACCCGAACTTTCTGCGAGCGGAAGCTTGGGCACCCCTGTGGGAGGCGCTGGCTCGCGCCACGGGTCACGATTGCGATTTTTTTGAAACTTCCGTACTGCCGCGGCAGCAGAGTGTCTCGCAATATTTGCTCCTCGACCGCAATAACCCAGGTAGTGTGCTAGGTTGCGTGAGCCGCTTGCGGGAAAACGCCCGGGCTACGCGGGAAGCAATTCCACCTGAGGTCTGGGCCGTGTTAAATCAATTGTGGCAGACACTGGATGGTGCGGCAGGAGGGATCCCGCTGAATGACGAGACGGGTTTACCGGCGATTCAAGCAATTGAGCAGTCGGTCTTGGACCTTATTGACCGGCTGTCTGGAACGGCGGCCAAGAACATGTTGCGGGGCGATGCCTGGGAGTTTTGGACTCTCGGGCGGCATGTTGAACGGGCCTTGACAACCACCTTGGTAACCCGGCAGGTCTTGCTGCGGAAACCACCAGAAACCAAGGATGAAGTTGGCAGCCACGTCAGTCTGGATGCGCTGCTGCGGATGTTGGCGTGTCAGTATGCCTACCGTTCGCTCTACCAGACACGACCGACGTCGAGGAACGTGGTTGCCCTGGTTCTCCAGGACCCAGCGCTTCCGCGTAGCGTGCTTCATTGTTTAGATGCCATGCAACAGAGTTTGGCCCGGGTGACGGGGCACCGAACCCGGGCATCAGCGGGAGGCGGACCGCAGCGAACCTGCGCCCAATTGATTGGTGAAGTTGAGTTTGCCGATTTGGACGCTTTGTTTCCAAGCAATCCCGAAGCGGGTAATCACCGCCCTCTTTTTCTGGATGCGTGGCTGGAAGATCTTGCGGAACGTTTGATGCGGCTGGCAACGGAAATCACCGATCAGCATATGCATCATCAAGCCTTTAACATCCTGCGTTGAGTAGCGAAAGAAGTCCGATGCTCTTTCACATCGAACACATTACGGAATACCGCTATTCCGAGACGGTGACGGAATCGTTCTCTGAAATCCGTTTACGGCCTCGGGACTCGGTGCGGCAAAAAGTATCGCGCCATTATACCCGGGTTGACCCCGCTGCGGTCGTAGAGAGTTACACGGACTATTTTGGCAACGCAGTTGAAGCGGTTTCCATCCCATTCCGGCATCAAAGTCTGGCGGTGACGAGCGTCTGCGATGTGGAAACGAAACCGCAAACCGAGATCATCGCCTCGCCTGAATTGACGGTGGCAGATGCGCAGCAGCTCTATTCGTCGGTTCGGCGAGAACTCCACGACTTTCTGCGCCCGTCCCATTTCGTCCAGTTCGCACCGGGCGTGCTGGAGCTGGCGGCGGAGTTTTTTCCTCCCTCGGCTGGCGTTGCCGAAGCATTGGCGAGTCTGAATAGCTATCTTTTCCAGCACCTGCGGTATCGCCCGGGCGTCACGGATTGCGCAACCAAGGTTTCTGAATTTCTAAAAACCCGGGAAGGCGTGTGCCAGGACTTCGCACATTTGATGATTTCGATTTGCCGGGCAGCCGGGCTTCCGGCGCGCTACGTGAGCGGCTATATTGAAACCGATCCCCTTCTTGATGAGAATGGTGAGAGGGCAGCCCCGGAATTGATCGGAGCGACTGCGAGCCACGCTTGGGTTGAAGTCTATTCCCCGAATGGTTACTGGGTTGGGTTTGACCCGACAAACGACATTTTGGAAGGAGAACGGCATGTCCAAATCGGGATTGGACGTGACTATGACGATGTACCACCGTTGAAAGGGGTCTACAAAGGGAGCCATAGTCAGGCTCTGCATGTTAAAGTCAAAGTGACTCGAAACGAGGCGACGGCCCCTTGGAATTAGGCCGAGAAAAAGATTCGGCTTTAGTTCTTCAACGCAGATAGGCTCAATGGCTCAAACGTGGAACGTTATCCTAGGCATTATTGCGGAGTGTTTGGCATTTTTGGACATCCGAACGCGGCTGAATTGACCTACTACGGTCTCTACCAACTGCAACATCGAGGTCAGGAAAGCGCTGGCATCGTCACCAGCGATGGTCGGCAATTCCATTCCCATAAGGGGATGGGTTTAGTTTCGTCGATTTTCAATGGGGGAGTTCTCCACGGATTGATCGGGCATTCCGCCATCGGGCATACCCGATATTCCACCACCGGGGCATCGACGATTCAAAATGCACAACCACTCATTGTCGATTGTGCGAGAGGGAAAATTGCAATCGCTCATAACGGCAACCTGACCAACGCAGCCGAATTGCGGGAGGAACTGGAAGCACGCGGTTCCATATTCCAGACTACCGTCGACAGTGAAATTATTGTTCACTTGTTGGCACAACCTACGCGAGTGGGTGGGCATGAGAGTGCATTGGTCGATGCCTTGCGCCACGTCCAGGGTGCTTTTTCACTGGTGATTTTGACTGAACACGAATTAATTGGGGTCCGAGACCCTCATGGATTCCGACCCCTATCGCTGGGCCAACTAGCCAGCGGTGCCTATGTCCTCGCGAGCGAGACCTGCGCTTTCGACCTAATCCATGCCCGTTTTATCCGAGACATTGAACCGGGAGAAATTGTCATCATCGACAGCCAGGGTGTGCGATCCGTCCAAGCCTTTCCTGAACACGACCGTCGGGCATTTTGCATTTTTGAATACGTCTACTTTGCCCGCCCGGACTCCAACCTCGCCGGACGCAATGTGTACAAGGCGCGGGTTGAGATGGGACGCCAGTTGGCCCGAGAATTTCAGGTTGAAGCTGACTTGGTCGTGCCGGTGCCGGATTCTGGGAATTGCGCGGCTCTCGGCTATTCGTTGGAATCGGGGATCGATTTCGAGATGGCCTTCGTCCGGAATCACTATATTGGGCGCAGCTTTCTCCAACCTTCCCAGTTTATTCGGGATTTCTCAGTCCGAGTGAAGCTCAACTTGATCGCGGAACTGGTTCGCGACAAGCGAGTGGTGATTGTCGACGATTCCATCGTGCGGGGAACCACCAGTAAAGCGCGGGTGACCAGCCTCAAGGAAGCTGGTGCGAAGGAGGTTCATGTTCTGGTCAGTTGTCCTCCTCATCTCAACCCCTGTGTTTATGGCATTGATTTTCCGGAGCGAAGCAAGCTGATGGCGGCCAATCATTCTTTGGATGAAATTCGCCAGTTCCTGAATGCCGATTCGCTTCATTACCTTTCCTTGGATGGCATGGTCGCCGCCATTGGAAAACCTAAGGAATCGTTTTGCCTGGCGTGCTATGACGGCAATTATCCGGTACCGTTTAATTCGCTAACCGATAAGCACATTATCGAACGGCGGCGAGCCCGTGGGGTGGGTCTGGGAACCGGCTTGGATGCCGAGGCAAGGCATCAGCGGTTGCTTTAGGGTGGCGGGCATAGACCAGAAATATCTCTCCGCGACAAGATCGCCGCCGGGTTAACCTCAAATTGGAGGCATAGGCTAGGTGCGATTGTCCGATCCCGTCAACGATGGTTGGCGAGGACCATCCGCCGACCAATCGGGGGCAAATCGTGAGGTGGAGTTCATCGACCAAATCAGCACGGAAGAGGGCATCGTTGAGAGTTGGTCCACCTTCCACCATGATCCTTTGAACACGGTAACTGGCGGCGAGCCAGGAAAAAGCAGCGGAAAAATCAATCTCTTCCGAAGGTGAAACCCAAACGCTTTCGGCCAAGCTGCGGAGACGTTCGCATTGGATGGAAGGGATGCGAGACGACGTCAGGACCACCACGGGAGAGGGATGGGCTTTCCACAAGGGAATATTGCTGGCGAGGGTTCCTGCCCCACTGACAACGACGCGAACCGGATAGGAGGCTAATCCGGCCTTTTGGCGCATTTTCAGGTAAGCATCGCCACCGTTTCCGAGGGTGGCCGATGTCTCCTCAACCGTTCGAGAGCCACAAACAATGGCATCGGCGGTGGCCCTCAACTCATAGAGATGAGCCAAGTCACGCGGACTCCCAAAGCTTGTCACCGTCCGATTGGGAGTCGCCACCTTGCCGTCAACCGACATGGCCATGTTGATGGCCAGGAAAGGATTCATGAGCAAGATAAAATAGGTGAAACCCAATGTCACCACCTAATCCGATAATACTGTTTTGAACCAACGATTGCACGGGTGTCCAAGAACCGGAACCATCCGTTGGTCGAGTTTGTGCTGGCGGGGCTAAAACGGATATTGTTCGTGGAAATCGGAAACCACCGGGGAATAGCCTCGAGAACACTGGATTCCACCACGACGCTGGCATTCGTGGCCCAAGAAACAACAAAGCCAAAGCCATTTGTCGACTGGCCCAGGCTGTCATTCAATATCGAAGGGCTCGCTTCGACCAGAAAGGAAGTTGGTGCGCCAAAGAAATTTGTTCCCCACCCGGACGTTCCCGGGCGATAAAAGACTTGGACCATTGAATCTGCATCGAAAGCGTCCAATCCAGACGGGGCATTTCCGAGGAAATTGGCGACGAGCAAGCCACTACTCTTGAAGAATTGCTTTGCGCCGATGTTCGTAACTCCAACACCAAATGTGATGCTCTTCAATCCGTCGCAAAACTGAAAAGCTCCGGAGCCAACGATTGTAACGCTATCGGGAACCACCGCGGAAGTTAGTGAGCTGCAACCAAAAAATGCGTATAAACCAATGGTTTGAACGCCATCGGGAATTGTAATTTGGGTCAATCTATGACAATCTGAAAAGGCGTTGTTATCGATATGAATCACACTATTCGGGATCAAGACGTTGGTCATGCCGCAATTGAAAAACGCGTTGGCACCAATGCGGGTAACGGTACCTGGAATGGTAACTCGATTGGCAGTGGTACAGGTTTCGAAAGCGCCGTGCCCAAACCCTTGGGAATCCAAAAAGCCTTGGATGGTCGTTACCGGCAATCCTTCAATCAAGGCCGGAATATCAATGTCAGAGGCTCGGCAATCGTACGATGTGATGGTGACCGTTCCACCCGAGAGCACGTAGGTAAACCCATTGGTGGAAAGAGCCAACAATTGGGTCTCGCTGACCAATGCAACCAGAATCAAAGCCCTCAGCAGAGCCACTGCAATGCACACGGATTTCTCTGTGCGGTAATACCCCTTTTGAATTAACATAGGAAGAAACTTAAATATACCCTCCCTCTAAGCCCAGGATACCGGTTCATTCCAAAATAGCAAGTAACTATCCACAAACAATCAAACGGTTTTCCGTTGAACCATTCGGGATCCAATCGCGGGGCAGGTCCCCTGCCATTTTGACAAACAAACGCTGGAAACGAACGTTGCATTTCCACTTTATCCCCGGGGTGATTTCCCGTTGAATTCCCGAAACAAACTCAAATAGGGTATGAACATTCTCGATACATTCAAGCGGAGTTGGCATCTATTTCGGGCCTCGGTATCAATACTTCACCATCATCCCAAGCTTCTTGTTTTTCCGATGGTGACCACTGTCTTTACCTCCGTGATTCTGTTGTTCTTCATCACACCCGTAGCATTTCAGCCCACCAGTTATCCGTATAGCGATTCGCGCCATTGGCAGGCTGTCTTCCAAAGTGTTTTCCATGGGGAATCAAGCCGCGTCAACCTCTCAGCGGAGTCCCGAGGGC
Organism: uncultured Verrucomicrobiota bacterium; assembly: GCA_903835555.1. Taxonomy (GTDB): domain Bacteria; phylum Verrucomicrobiota; class Verrucomicrobiia; order Limisphaerales; family UBA9464; genus CAILNN01. The sequence continues at coordinate 63,444 of CAILNN010000292.1, read as the reverse complement.
ACCGGGAGACCGAATTGAACAGGGATACTCCATCGACTGTAGCGACGGAGCAACAATCGCCCCAATCGGTCGGCTCTTCCGCCAACCCACATCATAATCCTGATCAGCAGGAGGACTCGGCGCTGACGGTTTTTGGGATGGTATACTTGGGCGCGGCCTATTTTCTTTCGATGATTCTCGCGACCTATTTCAATGTCGCGTTTTACCACCAGATTTTATCCGCGTTGCGCGGGAACGAGGTCAGTATTCGAACAGGACTGGCCTACGCGTTGACACGCTGGCAGGCGGTGCTTCTGTGGGCAACATTTGCTGGTTTGGTCGGATTATTAATCCGCAAATTGGAAGAACGGGTCGGCTTTTTTGGTAAACTCGTCGTCAGCCTCATCGGTACGGCGTGGAGCGTGGCCTGTATCTTTGTCGTTCCCGTGTTGGTGATGGAAACCGAATCGGTCGATCCGTTTGGGATGCTGAAGAAATCAGCGCTGACGATTAAGCAGGCCTGGGGAGAGGCTTTAATCGGCTTCGTTGGCGTACAAGTGGGAAGCTGGCTGGTTGCCTTAGGCTCGGTCGTCTTTGTGGGATTGGCGCTAGCGGTGTCGGTGGTTACGCAAAGCATTTGGTTTGCTGTCGTAAGCGGCTTAATCTGGTTCCTTGGCATCGTCACATTGAGTTATATCACGAGTGTGGCGAATCATGTTTATCGCTGCGCCCTATATCTGTATTCCACCGAGCGGACGATCGTGGAGCCCTACAGCCTTGAACTCCTTCAAATGGCTTGGAAAGTAAAGAAAGTGAAGTCATGATTGGTCCAAGCTGCCCGGAGCGACTGGAAAGCAAGGTCTTCCAGGCGAATTTCGGAGGGCAATCTCCACTCGATACCGGCGACTTCCTCGGGTTGGGCACAATGGGGATTGCCAATGGTTCGTGCCAGAAAATAGAGGTCCAAGACCGGATAGGTGACGCCAAGGTAATCATATTGATTGGGTTGGGACTCCAGAAATCGGAGGTCTTGGACCCCTACCCCAATTTCCTCGAAGACTTCACGGGCCAAAGCGGCTTCGGCTTTTTCGCCGATCTCGACAAAACCGCCGGCCACAGAGAGCAGGCCTTTGCTGGGTTCCTTGGCTCGTCGAATGAATAGCCAGCGTCCGTCCGAGCGTTGGATGAATGCCGCCACGGCGACCGAGGGATTGAAATAATAACGAAGTCCACAGTCCGCGCAGACGAATGGGCTGGGCGCTTTTGAAAGGGCACGAGGTCCCCCACAACGGGGACAGCGAACGAACAAATTGCTCGGGTACACAGCCAAGCGTATGCCGTTGCCGCAGAAAAGGAAAATAACTGCCTTGGGGACTTTCCGTACCTCCGTAACGCGCGGCAGCATTTTGAACTGCCGTTGTCCTCAAACCCTATTGCGTCCTATTGCCTCCTATCGCCTCGAAACCGAACGCCCCCTTGAGCAAACTCTGGCGATCGTCCATTTCACGGCCGTTTTCAAAGCGCCAGAGGGCTGGACGCTAGTGTCGTGTTTCCGAAATAGCTTGCAGTTTGTTGCATCTAAAATGCCCCAGGACGAGGCGCGAGGCGACCCGCTTGGGGCGTGTTCCATAGGCGAGGCCATTTTTTATGACCCCGCCCGTGACGACGATATTCAGAGCCAGGCTCCAGGCGGGAATCAGGCGTGGTGGTAGCCTTCTTCCCCGTGTTCAGAGATATCGAGACCTTCACGTTCGACCTCTGGCGTCGGGCGAAGGCCAACAACAGCCTTGACGACCAGAGCGATTGCGATGGTCCCAATCACCGCCAAAGCGATGGTCAAACCCATGGCCTTGAGCTGCTCGACCCAAAGTCCGCCATCGGTCACCAATTTCGCGAGGCCGTTGGCCTTGGCAGCGTCGCCAGTCAGGTTGGCATTACCACTGGCGGTGGTGGCTAAAATACCGGTCAGTAAAGCTCCCAGAGTTCCACCGATGGCGTGAACGCCGAAGGTGTCGAGGGCATCGTCATATTTAAAGAACGGTTTGAGGTAGGAACAGGCGAGGAACGGAACAACTCCGGCGATGATTCCGATGACAATTGACCCGGTGGCATCCACAAAACCACAAGCGGGAGTGATGACGACCAAGCCGGCAACCGCACCCGAGCAGAAACCAAGAACACTGGGCTTGCCGCGAACCACCCATTCCGCGAGAGCCCAGACAAACGAGGCAACGGCAGCGGCGAGGGTGGTGGTCATGAAGGCATTAGCGGCCACACCATCGGCAGCGACGGCTGAGCCGGCATTAAAACCATACCAACCGACCCAGAGCATGCCGGTACCGACCATGCAAAGGACCATGCTGTGAGGCGGCATCGATTCCTTACCGAAACCACTGCGGGGACCCAGAATCAGGCACAGGACGAGTGCGCTCCATCCCGAACTCATGTGAACGACCGTTCCTCCGGCAAAGTCGATGGCTCGAATGGTGGCCTTGGGGTTCCAGACGCCATTCATCATTCCGTCGATGCCCCAGACCATGTGGGCCAAGGGGAAATAGACGATAACCATCCACGCCGCCACAAAGAGGAGGACGGCGATAAATTTCATCCGTTCTGCAATGGCACCGATAATGAGCCCGGGAGTGATGATGGCGAACATCAACTGATACATGCTGTAGACATTTTGCGATACCCAGTAGGCGTAATCGCCGTTCGGGCTGGAAGTGACTCCATGCAAGAAGGCATATTTGGTGAAATTACCCCAATAGGGACTGGATTCGTTGGCGAACACGAAACTATACCCAAAAGCCCACCAAAGAATGGTGACCAAACCGGAGATGCCCAGACATTGGGCCAAAACGGACAGGACATTCTTGCGACGGACAAGGCCACCATAGAAGAGGGCGAGTCCGGGCAGAGTCATAAAGAGGACCAAGGCAGCGCTGGTCATCATCCATGCGTTGTGCCCAGGACCAGCGGTGCCATCAATCTTGGAGCCGACTTTGGCATCGGCCGCGTCCGATCCACGGGCACCATTGGAAATATAAGCTTCCAGGTCGGCCACCCGCTGGGCGAGGTCAGGATCTGCTTTTGCGGCAGGAGCGGCAGGAGCGGCTGGGACCGCAGCAGACGTCGGGATGGACGCGTTGGTGCCTTGGGCTCGGGCGGCCACAGGTCCAAATGCGGTTGTGAGGGCAATCAGTAAGTAGGCAAGCTTGAACCGTTTCATCGGATGTAAAGGAGCAAGAGGTTTAAAAAAATCAGGTGTTAAAGAGCGCCCGGGCCTCGTTCTTCCGTTCGGATTCGAATGGCCTCGTCAACGTTGGAGACAAAAATCTTGCCATCCCCTATCTTGCCGGTTTTGGCGGCGTTGATGATAGCCGAAACAGCTTCAGCGACTTTTCCCGCATCAACCACGATTTCCAATTTAATCTTGGGAAGAAAATCGACGGTGTATTCGCTTCCTCGATAGATTTCGGTGTGACCCTTCTGTCGACCGAAGCCTTTGACTTCGGAGACGGTCATTCCCTGGATTCCGACATCCTGGAGCGCGTCTTTTACCTCTTCTAACTTAAACGGTTTGATGATTGCTTCTATCTTTTTCATAGATTGATGAAAAACCACGGCTATATATCCTGAAACAAAACGGTTCGTGTTAGCACAAGTATCCTATCGCCAACGGGTGGGAAGCAATCAAAAAGCACGTAATGCTTGACGGACTGACTTGCTGCCCGCGTGTAGGATTTCGATTCAATCGATCCAGATCGAATCACCCCAGATTGCATTTTCCCCGAAAGCTGGGTCCGATTTCCGCACACGAACGAGCACCGGGATTGAAAAGAAAGGGAGGAGCGCGAAGCCCCTCCCTTTTGGGGTCGATCGGCGAAGGCTAGATGCTGGATGTCACTTGCTCGGGGTAGGCTCCTGCGCCGTGCTCGTGAAGATCAAGACCTTCCAACTCACCCTCCTTGGAGATGCGCAAGGTACCGGTCGCCTTGACCGCATACATTAGGGCCATGGCGACAATAAACACGCCTATACCGATGGCTCCGTTTCCGATCACTTGCGCCACCAGTTGGTCGGTCCCGCCGCCGTACAAGAGGCCTTTAACCAGTGCATCGGCGGAGGTATCCGCTCCGGTGGGAGTAGGCGCGCCGAATTCTCCGGTAGCGAATAAACCGAGACTGAGAGTCCCCCAGATACCACAGACTCCATGAACGGGAAACGCACCGCAGGGATCGTCGATTCTCAAATATTCAAGAACATCAGTGGCCACGACCACGAAGACACCGGCAACGGCACCGATAATCAACGAACCGCCTGGGGAAACCCAATAGCAGGGACATGTAATGGCCACCAAGCCGGCTAACAAGCCATTGAGGGTCATGCCGCAGTCCCATTTGCGCGATCTGGGATAGACAAAGAAAAGGCTCGCCAAACCGCCCGAGCAAGCCGCCAACGTTGTGTTGGCAGCCACCCGTGCGATCCCTTGCATGTCCATGGCGGACAAAGTGCTGCCCGGGTTGAAGCCATACCAGCCAAACCAAAGAATCACCGCGCCGACGGCGGCAATGGTCATATTGTGCCCCGGCATGGGGCCACCGCCATCGCGCTTGAACCTGCGGCCCAATCGTGGACCAAGGACGATGGCACCCGCGAGGGCAATCATGCCACCGATGGTATGGACGACGGTCGACCCGGCAAAATCATGAAAGGCAGCCGGTTTGATGTTGTTCAACCAGCCATCTGGTCCCCATGCCCAATGCCCAAAGATTGGATACAAAAACCCGCTCACCCCGATGCTGTACCAGAGATCACCCCAAAAGCCGGTTCGCCCGAGCATCGCGCCAGAAGTGATGGTCGAGCAGGTATCGGCGAACGCGAACTGAAACAAGAAATACGCCAAAGTGGCGACTCCGGTTGACCCGTAGGTGTCAGGGATTCCTTGCAGGAAATAGTACTGGTTGCCGATGAATCCATTGCCGGAGCCGAACATCCAGGCGAAACCAAACGCCCAGAAAAGGACGCCGCAGAGGCAGGTATCGACAATTCCTTCCAACAGGACATTGACTGTTTCCCGCGTGCGGGCAAAGCCGGCTTCCAGGAACATAAAGCCCGCCTGCATGAAAAACACCAAAAATGCTGTCACAAGAACCCACATGGTATTCAATGGATTCACGTAGGGGGGATTGGGCGGAGTCGCATCGGCGGCAGGTGCGGCCGCAGCGGCCCCGGCAATCGCATTGGTAGCAGCGTCAAGTGCCTTTGCAACGGTATTGGAAGTCGCCGACGCAGTTTGAGCGTGCGCTTTTCCCGTCATCGATGTCAGCAGGGCCGGGAGGCCGAAAACAATAACGAAGCAGGCCAGGAGGCCCAACATTTTCCCTCCGAACAAGGCGAGAAAAAACGTTCGCTCTCGAGGATCGTGCAGTTTGACCAGAAACCGATTTATGGTAAATTTTTTCATTTTATTGAGTCATTGAACCTGCGTTATTTGGGCTTCACTTGGGGAAGACCAACTGTCAAACTGCCGCCTCGCCCCGTTCTTCAGTCCGGATACGAATGACCTCTTCGACACTAAAGACGAAAATCTTGCCGTCACCTATCTTGCCAGTCTTGGCCGCTTTGATAATAGCCCCGACAGCTTCCGGGACCTTGGAATCGGGCAGAACCAGTTCGATCTTGATCTTGGGCAGAAAATCGACGGTGTATTCGCTGCCACGATAGATTTCAGTGTGCCCTTTCTGACGACCGAAGCCTTTGACCTCGCTGACGGTCATTCCTTCGACCCCGACGTCGTGGAGGCCATCCTTCACCTCCTCGAGTTTGAATGGCTTGATGATGGCTTCTATCTTCTTCATACGTTATGACTCCTGCGCTGGCGTGGCCCGAAAGGACCGGTGACACCGGATTTAACGGTTGAGAACAGCCGGGCGGATTTTTCGGGCCGACCGGGCGCTCTATTTTCACGAGGACGAGCCGACTCCGCTCCAGAAGAAAATCCGCCCCAGGCACAGTTCCTGACGGCAAAGCGAACTCGATAATCGCATATCCCACCAGTTACTCTTGGGGGCTTGGCGGACTCGAAAGCATGAGACAGAATCGTCACTACTTTCCCATTAGCAACGGTGATGCCACCCATGGATCTATCCCCTAGAAAGCCGTTGTAACCTATTGAATCAAAGTATTTTACAAATATCAACAGAGTATCAATTGGTGATCCACACTGGGCGAACGTCAACCCTTTGTGGCTATTTTTGACCACCTCACTCGATTTCCTGCATCCCTACAAAGGGGCGCGATTTCCGTCTGGAGCCCACGTCAAGGCTTCCTGGAAATTTGGGCGGGGACGTCACACCGAACTCTCATCGGATTGGGCACGCTCTTTTTCTGAAAGAGGAAGCCTATATGGGGTGGATCAACGTGTTTCGCCGTTCCAGAAAGGCCGTCCATCCCGCGACCGGTATCCGCCAACTGGCTCGTTTGCGCGGATTCTCGGCGCGGACCCGTTCCAATAGTTCCCGAATCTGTACCTCCGGACGCCCACATCGCTCCGCCACTACGGTCAGAAAGTTGGGCGGAACCCGAACAGTTCCACCGTTCCCGCCCACATCCAATGCCGCTAAGGCACCTTCTTCAATGAGGTCGATGATATGCTGAGGAGCCACCCGCAGGCGAGCCGCACATTCGTGAACATATAGGACTGTACGTCCCGGAAATTGCAGGCCTGGATCGACAGGGATAGCCTTTTCGGCGGTCGATGGTCGGTTGTTGCCTGCCTGCAGCGTTTGAATGGTGGTCTTGGTGGTATTCACGGTTCAAGGAGTAGGTTCAGTTTGACGTCTGCACTTATTCTGTCATTCTGCACGCATATCTAGTGCAGATAACACTTCAAAGCAAGATGAATCGTGCAGAAAAGACGCATATTTTTGGCCAACGGATGATGGCCGCCCGCTTGCTTCGCGCCTTGACCCAGCAGGAGTTGGCTTCCCGCGCACATGTCTCCATTCGTTCCATTCAAGTTTGGGAGCGCGGCGGAACCAATCTGCCGCGTCCGAATCTCATGCGCAGATTGTGCGCAGAATTGGGAGTGTCGCCGGAGGAACTGTTGGAGAACGAGGGGCCAATATGCCAACGGAAAGCAACAAGTGAACCGGTTCCGCATTGGTTGGTACCGTTGGCGACGCGATTGGAGCGGCTCGAACCGAGCCGTCGCCAATCGTTGTTGGATTCGTTTGTCGAGATTGCTGACTTGGTGACTTCGGTGGAAATGCAACCTTCATCCTCGAATGGGCCACGGTCGGATGGCGATTGAGGGGAAAGGGGAAAGGATCGGTGCCCGGATTGGCCGGGAGACCTGCGATGCAGCAGCTTCCCACCCGAGGCGCTCGGGGTCTGCGCTTAAGAGCTACGGGCGCACCCTTTTTGGGCTTGCCACGGTTATGCGGTGAAGTTTTCCATTGTTGCTTGCCCAATGCCGATTTGTCCACGAGCTCACGCTATAAATGGTGGGTCGTGTTTATGCTGTGGTGGATTTGTTTTTTCAACTATGCCGATCGGCAGGGTATGTCGGCGGTTTTCCCCGAGCTCGAACGTGCCTTTCATTTCAGCAAATCCCAGTTGGGCTTGATTGGGTCTGCATTCATGTGGGTGTACGCCGGGGCCTCGTTAATCTCGGGGCCTATCTGCGACCGGTTTCGTCGCCGGGACTTGATCCTAGGCGGTTGCCTCTTCTGGAGCACGGTCACGCTGATGACGGGATGGTGTACCTCGGTTGGACAATTCGTGACGGTGCGAGCTTTGGAGGGGTTGGGGGAGACTTTTTATTTTCCGGCCAGCATGTCGCTTGCCAGTGACTATCATCCGGCGGGAACACGCTCACGGGCATTGGCATGGCATCAGTCGAGTGTGTATGCTGGAACGATTCTTGGTTCGTGGGCCACCGCCTGGCTGGCCATGCGGTATGGGTGGCGGACTGGCTTCTATGTATTTGGCCTCGCTGGAGTGGGCCTTGCCCTATGCCTGAACCGCTTTCTCCAGGAACCGGTGAGGGGTGCCTCGGATCAGCAATCCCCCGCGCAGACAGGTGCCAAAGTGCGCCCCTTGGGCATTTCAGATACCCTGCGTGCGGTTTTCGCCGATCATAGCATTCTCTTACTGATGTTGGCTTTCGCACTGGCCAATTCGGTCGCAGGGGTATTCCTGGTCTGGAGTCCCACGTTTCTAAAGGAAAAATTTCATTATAACCTGGCGATTGCCGGGCTGAGCGGTACGGTTTTCATTCATCTGGCGAGCGCTGTCAGCGTCCCATTGGCCGGATGGATGGCCGATCACTGGGCTCTTCGGGTTCGGGGCGGGCGGGTTCTGGTCCAAGCGATGGGACTGCTTTTTGGGGCGGCGTTTGTCTTTCAAGTGGGCCATACGACTGAGTCTAACACCTTGATTGCGTCGATGGTCTGTTTTGGACTGGGCAAGGGTTTCTACGATTCGGGTATTTTCGCTACGCTTTACGACACCGTTGAACCGCGCGCGCGTGGCACGGTAGTCGGTCTCATGAATATGGTCGGATGGGGCGGAGGGGCGCTCGGTCCGTGGATGGTGGGGTGGATAGCGGACCATGGGCGTCGGGCTACTGCGATAGCCAATATGAGCGAGGCAATCTCGTGGGGTGGGGCGATTTATTTGATGGCTGCCGCATTGTTATTGGTCACGGTTTGGGTGCGGAACAGCGGCAGCGGTCGTTTGCGACAATTGCCGAACTGACGGGACATTGGACGGGGGATGACATGAACCGACCATTCGCTGCTATTTCGCCCGGGGGTGAAAACGATCATGGACGTCACGAAGGTGTCGGGGGCTGACATGGGTATAGACCTCCGTCGTGCTAATACTGGCGTGGCCGAGCAACTCCTGGATGACCCGCAGATCGGCTCCGTGATGCAGCAAGTGAGTGGCGAAGCTGTGGCGGAGCATGTGTGGGGTGATCGGACGCTCGATTCCGCTTCGCCGGACGTGCTGTTTAATCCGCAGCCAGAGCGTCACCGATGCAAAGGCGGTCCCACGGCGGGTGAGGAAGACAGTAGCGGGTGAATTGGCGCGAACCAAGTCAGGTCGGCCAGCCAATAAATAGCGGCGTAGAGCCGCGATCGCCCATTTTCCAACTGGCACAACACGTTCCTTGTTGCCTTTGCCGATGACGGTTATAAACCCTGCATCCAGGTGCAACTGCTCCAATCGAATGTCGCGCAATTCCGCCAAACGCAACCCGCTGGCGTAGGCGAGTTCAAGGACAGCAAAGTCGCATAGGACACTGGGGACAGCCGCCGTCGGCGGTTTGAGAATCCGGGCGATCTCCTGCTCCGAAAGCGCCTTGGGTACCCGCTGCCATCGACGGGGGAGGCTCAGGTGGACGGCTGGATTTTGCGGGATAACCCCTTCGTCTTCGGCAAAATTGAAGAAACCCCGCAAAGCGGCGATCTGGAGGTAGAGACTGGCAGAGCTACGTTTTCGAAGCGGGTTATGAGGTACACCGGAGGATGTCTCCGCCGGAATATTTTCTGCGGGCGGCTTGCGAGGCGGGCGCCCGAGAGCCGTCGACTGGAGTCGTTGAAGTTCCAGGTAATCCAGGAGATCGGTCGTAGTGACTTCCGGCCACTTGGTCCGGCCCCGGGCCTCCGCCCACAAAACGAATCGACCCAAGAAATGGGCGTAGGTCTTTTGGGTATGTTCGGCACGCCCGCGTTCATGGCGCAGGTGGACGAGATATTCCTCGGTCAGTGGACCTAACATGGCGCTTTATCCTCTCCTTTCTTTTTCCCACAAATGATCCCGCCAAGGTGCAAAATGAGCAAAGGAGTTCCTGGAGCCGGAAATAAAAAACCCTCCCGGATTGCCGGGAGGGTTGTCAGGCAAGGCCTAACTTAGAACTTGTAGATGATATTCGCCGCGACCGAGACATCGTTGCGGTTGTCGTTGAACGGACGTTCGATGGAACCGCCAGCGACGTGGTCCCAACGGACTTCGAGACGAGTAAGGACGTTAGCCCAGAGAGAGTAGTCGAGGGTCACGGTGGCTCCGGTGAGTTTCTCGTCGTTGGAGAAGCCGACTGTGGTCGGGATGAAGATACCGCCAGACGAGGTCGCGTATTCGCCGCGGAGATTCAGCTTGGCCTTCTCGGACAACTGATAGGAGATATAAGCAGCGAAGGCATTGGCGTAGGATGAAAGCCCGGCACGGGTGCTGGCAATATCGAACAACGTATGGCTGGAATCGGTATTGTACGGATTGAAGAGGTAGTCGTAGCTGACACCCCAGGTCAAAGCCTTGAGGGGAGTGGCGATCGACGAACCGGCGTACAGATTGACGGGGCGCTTGGTGGTTTCAACCGGGTTGCCGACGATGGGCAAACCGTTTTCGTCAACGCCAGTGGTAATGGAGGTAGACGAATCAGCTCCGACAACGGCACCAGCGTACAAAGACGAACCGGCAAGCCACCCGAAGCTTTCGGGGGCTTTCAACGTCAGGCCGCCCATGTAAGTCTTGATGGTGCGGTTGACAGTCTTGGTGTTTGCGCCACCGAAGTGGGTGTCGGCAATACCACCGGCGACCCCAACGGTTTCGCTGAACTGGTAGGTAGCCAGGATACCCGTGTGGCTCTGCGGTTCGAGGAAGAAGCCATACGAGCGGCTGAAGTTCGGATTGGCGTAGCTGTCGAACACTTCGTAGCCGATGATCGGATCGAACTGACCAATCTTGAAGTCCAGTCCGTTGCCGATCGGAGCACGCAGGGCGACATACGCCTGCTTAATGGCACCGACGATGGCGGAGTTGGTGGAAGACGAGAAGCGTCCCGGGAGGCGGTTAGCATCCGAGCCCACAACGGATTCAACCTTGTACCCGGCGGACCAAGTTCCTTCGTCGAGGGGTTTTTCAAGGGCGACCTTGATGGCGTTCAGGTTAAAACCACCCTGACGGTCTGCCGCTGAATTGGGGAAGCGGTTGGCCGTAGTCTTGTTGTTGCCGACGTCCCAATTGGCGGACGTATCGACGAATCCGCTCAATGTGGTGGAGGGCAACAACGTGTTGACCGGCGATGATTTTTCTTCCGCTTGAGCGGCAAAGCCGACCACGCTGGTGGCCGCCAAAGCGACTGTCAATTTATTAACCTTCATTGCAGTTCCTCTTGATATGCTAGCGTGTGTGTGTGTGTTCTATCCACTAACCTGTATCACGGGACAGTAAACCGACTGCCCTGGCACCCAAATAGGTGCGACGAACCGGATAGTTAGGACGGTAACGGCGGATTGACAACTAGTTTTTCCACTGAATGCCCTTGGGCGGAAGTGGGCTTGGGCGACGCCGACCGACTTGCCACGGATGTTGACCGTGTCGCAGACGCGATTTCCACGGTTTGCCCTGGGCCAGGGGAAACCACGTTCATTTTGGGATGACGACGTTTCAATTCGGAGGTGAACCACTCACGCGCTGTGGCGTCTCCATGCCCCAAAATCACCGTTCGTGGGTTTACTTTACCGATCCAGGATAGGATTGACTGACGTTGAGCATGAGCGGTCAGATCGAAGGAATCCACCTCGCACTTGACCGGGTAGACCCGCCCATCTTCGCCCATCCGACACTGCCCGCCGGTACCGGCCGCGCGCAACCTTCCACCGGGTGCGGCTGGATCGCTGTATCCAACAAAAAATATTCCATGCCGCTGGTCTTCGAGCATCCGGAGGGCGACTTCGTAGGCGGCGGTGTTTTCCACGACCATTCCAGAGGTCAGGACGAAAATTCGCCCGGCCAAGGGCATGTGGCGGATTTCATCAGCGGACACGACCACCAGATTCAGTTCGCGAATGAGCTTGAGATCGGGGTGATGCCGGTGGGTACGCTTGGACTGGAGGTCGTAGATTTCAGTAAAGACGCGGCCCAAACCACCAATGTAAACGGGCTGACGCCTCAACTGACCAGAACGCATGAGGAGGGCAATGGTTGCCAACATTTCCTGTGTGCGCCCGAGAGCAAAGGCAGGAATCAACACACCGCCTTTCCGGGCCTGGACGGCTTGAATGGAGGCGGCAAGCCGTTTGATTTCGGCAGCGCGGGAAAAACCGCGAGGGGTGGGTTGGGCACCGCGGGTGGTCTCAACGATCAAGGCTTCCGCCTTGATGCCGTTGAATTGGGCCGCCCGGAGCAATGTCTGGTCGTGAAAGCAAACATCACCGGAATAGAAAAGCGACCGGCGGCCTGCCTTCACCAAGACACCCGCAGAACCCATGGTGTGTCCAGCATCATGAAATTCGAGGGTATATGGACCGCCAGACTTGCGTCCGCGGACAGGCTGAGCCCATTCCACCTCCCGGCGATAGCCGAGTCCATCGAAGACGGCGGCAAAGTCATCGACTTCCTCATGGGTATAGAGTGGGTAACCTTTAATCCCCCGTTCATCCCGCTGGCGGGTCATGACGTTGACGGAATTGTGGAGAACCCGTTCCACCAGAAAGTAACTGAGGTCGGTCATAAAGACCCGGGAATGGGGGAAGCGCTTGAGAGCCACAGGAAGTCCACCCACGTGGTCCAAGTGGCAATGGGAAATGGCAATAGCCTCCAAGTCCAAATGAGCCGCTGCCTCAAACAGCGGCAGGCTGTCGGCGGCCTCGCGTCGGGGGTGGGTGCCGGCATCGAGGAGGAGGCTTCGTCCTTCGATTTCGACGAGCCAGGCACTGGCACCGATGTCCGCGTCGGGATTTAAGTTCGTGATTCGCACGGAGCGGAGGGTCGCATACTTTGGTTCCCTTTGAAACTGCCATCACCAAACAATGCGTCTTATATTTCGATCCGCTTGATTCCAGGGGCATGGTGCGTCACTATAGGGACCATTATCACAATGAGGTGCTTTTGGGGCTGGTGGATTTGCTTGGTACTGGCCTGCCGCCTTTTAGCCGTTCCTGCTCCGCCGCCCATTCCAAGGGAGTTTCGCGGCATGTGGATTGCGACGGTTGGCAATGTGGATTGGCCCAGCAAGGCCGGTTTGCCGGTGGCTCAACAGCAGGACGAACTTCGGCAAGTGCTGGACACGGCCAAGCGATTGAACTTCAACGTAGTCGTTTTCCAGGTACGGACGGCATGCGATGCGCTCTATGAGTCGTCCCTGGAGCCATGGAGTGAATACCTGAGCGGGCGGATGGGCCAGGCTCCCCGTCCCTTTTGGGACCCGCTCAAATTTGCCGTGGCTGAGGCCCATGCGCGAGGGCTGGAGCTTCACGCATGGTTCAATCCGTACCGTGCCCGGTATCATCAATCGATTTCCCCCACCTGCGCCAGCCATGTCTCAATCAGCCATCCAGAGTGGATTCATCGATACGGACGCTACTTGTGGATGGACCCGGGCAATCCGGCAGTCCGGGAATACTCGTTGAAAGTTATCCTGGATGTGGCGCGACGGTACGATGTCGATGGCATTCATATCGACGACTACTTCTATCCTTACCCTGAAAACGTTCCTGGCACGACCACGCCGGCGGTCTTCAACGATGATGCCAGTTTTAAAGCCTACCGCGCCAGAGGCGGGCGATTGGAGCGAGAAGATTGGAGGCGCGAAAGTGTCGACTTGTTTGTGCAACAGCTCAACGAACGGCTTCACGCTCTCAAGCCTTGGCTAAAGTTCGGGATCAGTCCATTTGGCATCTGGCGACCGGGATTCCCAGCCGGAATTCGCGGCTTGGACTCCTATGCCACTTTGTACGCAGATGCCCGTCGTTGGCTGCGCGGCGGTTGGGCGGACTATTTCGCTCCCCAACTTTATTGGCCCATCGGTCGGCGCGAACAGGACTTTGGCCGATTGCTCGAATGGTGGGCGGGAGAAAACACGCAAGGCCGCCTGATGGTCAGCGGTTTGGCTACGGCCAACATCGGTAAAGATCGGTCTGCCGATGATATTGCCCAGCAGGTTCGCCTTCGACGCGCCCAATCCGGCACTCACGGTGAGCTTTTTTGGAATGCTACCAGCCTGCACAGCAACTTGGGGGGTGTGACCACTAACCTATGCCATGAACTCTTTCGGGAGCCCGCCTTGCTCCCGGAAATGACGTGGCTCCATCGTGAGCGACCGGGACAGCCTAGCTTGAGTGTCTCCACCGCGCGAAGTGGCAAGGCGTTTGAATTGCGGTGGAAGCCCTCAGGAAGCGAGGCCGTGCAGCAATGGGTTATTCAATACCGTCGCGGCGATCGGTGGCAGGCGACTTTCCTGCCGGGCACAGACCGCCGTTGTGTCATGGAACTGGCTAATTCAGAGGGTGTTCCAGATGAAGTCTGGCTCCGTCCCGTGGGCCGGGTTGGCGGCATGGGTTCACCTGCGGTTTGGAATCGTCCCGCCCCCGCCCCCCCCAAGACCGGTTGGCTGCATCATCGCGGCTAGCCCGCAAAAAAAATTTTTGGGGGCCCGAAACCCTACGTATCCGACGTGTTCTGGCGCGTCAAAATCCACGTAAGTGCTTTTCACTGTTTGCTCTGGAGTTCCTGGCTCGCAAGCCACCCTCAAGCGAGAGCCCTCCACCTTGTGACGATTCTGTGAACACCACAAAGAATCCGCTTGAAGGCACAACATGTGGGGGTAGTCTCGCCACCCACACACAATAAGGTGTGGAGATACCATCGGCGGTCCGAATATCGTCGTAGGTGTTTAAGACGTTGCAGTCGTCCGACCAACAGCCCAAGGAGGGTTTGTTGGGTGGGCAACTGCTGACATATCTATTTGACCCGATTTTTAGCCCAATTTTTCGTCCACTTTGTTTTCCGATTTTTGAAGCCAGAAACTCTTGTCCGCCATGATTGACGCCCCCACCCCAATCGTGTCGCCTGTCCCTGTGAAGTCCGCCCGTCGGTCCTCCTCGCTCGCGACCGCATCCCGCCGTGCAAAAGCATCGGCACGTCCACAACCCCGCACGTTGAGCCTGCAGCGCACGTTCAGCGACTCCAAGGTCACGCCATTCGACCAAATCGAATGGGAACGACGCATCGCTGAAATCACGGACGACTCAGGCAAAGTCGTCTTTAAGCAGGCCAACGTGGAAGTGCCCAAGAATTGGTCGCAGTTGGCGACCAAGGTGGTGTGTTCCAAGTATTTCTACGGCGACCCGCAGAAGAAGGAGCGGGAATATTCGGTCAAACAACTCATTCATCGGGTCACCCGCACGATAGCCGATTGGGGAGTCAAAGACGGTTATTTCTCCAAAGCCGATGGGGAAGTCTTTTACGACGAACTAACTTGGCTCTGCGCCAATCAATACGGGGCATTCAATTCCCCAGTTTGGTTCAACGTGGGGCTCTATCACGAATACGGCGTGGGTAAGGGCAGCGACAAGGGCAACTGGTACTTTGACCGGCAGAAAGGCGAAGCCGAGCGCGCTCCGACACAATACGAGTATCCCCAATGCAGCGCCTGTTTTATCCAGTCGGTCGACGACAACATGGAGAGCATCATGCAACTGGCCTACAGTGAGGCCATGCTTTTCAAGTTCGGCTCGGGAACCGGCACCGATCTGACCCCGATTCGGAGTGCGAAAGAGAAGCTTTCCGGTGGTGGAAAACCGAGTGGACCGATGAGTTTCCTCCGGGTTTACGATCAAGTCGCCAACGTGGTTAAATCGGGCGGCAAGACACGTCGAGCGGCCAAGATGAATACCATCCGCGACTGGCACGGCGACATTGAGGATTTCATCACCGCCAAGATGCGGGAGGAGAAGAAGGCTTGGGCTTTGATTGAACAGGGGTACGACGGGTCCTTCAATGGCGAAGCCTACGGATCAGTCATGTATCAAAACGAGAACCTGTCGGTCCGCGTCTCCGATCCCTTCATGACTGCAGCGCTTTCCGGTGGTGAATGGTGGACCCGGTCAGTCACGACGGGTGAACCACTGGAGAAGAAGGAAGCTTCCAAGCTGCTGGATTTGATCGCTGAGGGCACCTGGACGTGCGGCGATCCCGGACTTCAATACGACGGGGCGATCCAGAAGTGGCACACCTGCAAAGGGACCGAACCGATTCACTCAACCAATCCGTGTTCGGAATACGTGTTTCTCAACAACACCGCCTGCAACTTGGCATCGCTCAACTTGATGAAGTTCAAGCGAGCAGATGGGGTGTTCGATATCGAGCGATTCAAGGCAGCGGTCCGCATCTACATCACCGCTCAGGAAATCCTGGTGGATAACGCCTGCTATCCGACCAAGGCGATCGCCGAGAATTCCCACATTTTCCGCACCTTGGGCTTGGGCTATGCCAACCTGGGCTCTCTGATCATGAGCTACGGTCTGCCCTACGACTCCAACGAGGGACGGGCGCTGGCTGGAGCAATCACGGCGGTCATGACCGGCCATGCTTATGAACAAAGCGCCGAGATTGCTTCCATCATGGGGGCCTTCCCTGGATATCACGACGCCCGCTGCACCGGGGTGCCGAATCCGCCCAAGCGAGATAATGTCGAGTCCACCCTCGACGTCATCCGACTCCACCGCGAAGCCGTCGAAGGGATCGCCGCATCGCAGGATTTCGCCTTCCTCAAGAACGAAGCGCGTGGGTGTTGGGACCGGGCATTGGCCCGGGGACGTGAGTTTGGCTACCGCAATGCCCAGGTGACGGTGCTGGCCCCCACGGGGACGATCGCCTTCCTGATGGATTGCGATACGACCGGGGTCGAGCCCGACATCGCCCTGGTAAAGTACAAACTGCTGGCCGGTGGCGGCATGCTGAAGATTGTCAATCGGACCGTACCCGAAGCCTTGAGGCGCTTGGGCTACAGCGACGCCGACGTGACCCGGATTATCGGTCATATCGAGAAGTTTGACACCATCGAGGATGTCGTCCTTGTGACCGACGATCCCGCCGTGAAGGCCGGAACCGCCAAAGTGGGTGATCGGATTTCCAGCGGCCTCAAGCCGGAACACTTGGCGGTGTTTGACTGCGCCTTTAAAGCGCATCGGGGTCAGCGCAGCATCGGATACATGGCCCACCTCGGCATGATGGCGGCTGCACAGCCGTTTATTTCGGGAGCCATCTCCAAGACGGTGAACCTCCCGCATGAGGCCACCACCCAAGATATTCGCGATGCCTACAGCCAGGCGTGGCGCATGGGACTGAAGTGTGTCGCCATCTATCGTGACGGCTCCAAGCGTTCCCAGCCGCTCAACACAAAGAAGACTAACGAAGGGCAGACATCCGCAGAAGCAGCCACCCAAAAGACGGCTACCTTGGAGAGCCGCATTCAGGAACTGGAGGCTGCCATTGTTCAGTTGGAACATCAGGCAAGCCAACCGCTGCGCAAGCGCCTGCCGGACACGCGGCCCGCGATCAATCACAAATTCGAGATCGCCGGGCATGAAGGTTACATGACGGTGGGCATGTTTGAGGACGGTCAACCTGGTGAGCTCTTTGTGACCATGGCCAAGGAAGGCAGCACCATCGGCGGCTTGATGGATACCATCGGCGCTCTGACCAGCCTCTCGCTTCAATACGGAGTGCCGCTGGAAGGATTGGTCAATAAGTTTGCCCACCAACGGTTTGAGCCGAGTGGCTTTACCCGTCACCCCGATATCCGGATGGCCTCGTCGATCATCGACTATGTCTTCCGCTGGATGGCCTGCCAATTTATTGACGGTTACCGGCAGAAACATTCACCTGGATCGGCCCAACCGGAGCTCCCAATGCCCGACCTGGAAGAATCGGACAAACGCAATGTGAACCGACCGGTCACCAATCTCGCGGTGACGGCGACTCATGCTTCCGTGGTACGAGTGGAAACACGGTCGGCGACAGCCACGGCTGGCACCATCCACCGTAGCGTCCTTTCACAGACCTTTGTGAATCAGGGCGATGCACCGAGCTGTCCCAAGTGTGGGCACATCACGGTACGCAATGGAGCTTGCTACAAATGCCTGAATTGCGGCGAGAGTTTGGGGTGCAGCTAGATAGGCTGGGAGAGGCTGAGGCCTCCGATTGAAACGGGCAAGAGTTCCGAAAAGAGCTCTTGCCCGTTTTGATTTTGATCGAACGATAATCGACCGTTGGATTTGAAGGATGCCGGCGTGATTTAAGGGTCCCGTGGCCACTCATGAGACAGCGCATACTTGACGATGCGCTGACGGTGCCGAGACTGATTGCCCAATGAAGCTGGTGTACGACACGGAAAATCTTCGGCAATTTTGCCGGGAGCGTGGCATCGCCAGGCTGGATATCTTCGGCTCAGCACTGCGAGAGGACTTTCGTCCCGATAGCGATGTCGACCTCTTGTGCACGCTTGTCCCAGACTCAGACTGCACACTTCTCGGTTGGGCTGATATTCGATTTGGGCTACAAGAAATCTTTGGTCGTCCGGTGGATCTGGTGAGTCGCACCGCGATTCTCCGAAGCCGAAACAAATATCGACGCGACTCCATCCTCGCCACCGCGACTCCGCTTTATGTCGCGTGATCGCGCGTATCTTGCCGACATCGTGCTGGCTGGAAACGCCATCCGCCGATTTCTAATCGGGGTCAGTTTCGAGGCGTTTGAAGCGAATGAAGAGAAATATGAAGCTGTCAGCCGAAAGTTCGAAATTATAGGCGAGGCGCCGCTTCTACTTTGGGGTTCCAGTCGCCGTTCCAGCCCGGCAGGCATATTCCCATTCGGCCTCGGTCGGAAGACAGAATAGGTTAAAACCACCCGGCGGCAGTTGACTGGCCGGAATATTTTGGGTCAACCATTGGCAAAATCGATCGGTTTCCCACCAATCGACGTTTTCAACGGGATGATGGATTCCTTTGATTTCGCTGGGATCAGCGCGTTCCTTTAATTTCGCGATGCGCTGGGCGACCGCAGCATACTGCTTCTGGGTTACAACATCGATGCCCAGATAGAAGTAGTCTGGCATAACAACCCGGTGAACGGGCTTTTCATCGGCTTCACCGTCCCGAGATCCCATCCAAAAACCATCCGGACCTGATGCCGGTATGCGCCGAAAATGGAGCGGGATGTTTCCGGGATGTCCGCCAGGTCGTGGAGTTCGCCAGCCCTCTGGCGCTTTGGAAGTGGCTGTGAATTGGACGGCGGCCAGAATTCACTGGCGGGCTCTCTAGATTCTGAGGCAAAAAGCGGTAGAGGACTACCGCAGTCCAAGACGCTATCGCGCGATATCCAGGTGCGCCGCCCCTCTGGCGCTATGGAAACGGATGAGCTTGCACCTGGCCAAGGAGCCGATTGAAAAAGGTCAACGGACCATCCTCATTTGGGCGACAACGCACGAGGTTCTTTCATTTTGTTCTGCTGGATCGCTAGCTCGCCGGACCACGAATCAAGCAAAGGCGAATGCCTAGATACATCCGACTGCCGCCCGGCCCGCGCCCGACGCGATTCGCCGAGCGGCACCACCAGGTGGAGCAGCCCCACGAACCGCCGCGCACAACTCGGTAGTCATTCGATCTTACGTTGGTTAATTGATTGGGATTCGTAGACCAATCTCGCCAAGTGACGGTGCCATACTGAGCCTGAGTCACGACAAAGGTGCCGAGGTAAAATTCGTCGGGTAGGACCACTCGATGGCGAGGCTCTTCATCGGAATAGCCACCCCGGGAACCCATCCAAAAGCCGTCTCTACCTGATGCGGTGATACGCTGGAATAGAAACGGGATTTCTCCCGGGATGCGTATGGAGCTCCAGGTAGAAACTTTGGTATCTGCAGGGTGCATCGGATGGACGGGTCGATTCTGGGAAAATGCTACAGAAGAGAAGGCTCAGTTGGCAAGTGGGATCAGCGCTTTCATTATGTCACGCCACCCTACCCAGTGTCGCAACGAGTCCCGAGCAGAACGAACGCCCGTGATTTTACGGAACGTCTCCGGATCGAGCAGCGTCGACTTCCGTCGGACGGCTAATTGGACTGCAGCCGTCGCTTGTCAGTGGCCACTCCTTCGTCTTATTTACCGCTCGCCTCCCACGGTCGCTGCCGTGATTGCAATCAGCACCGGCACTCCACGTTCCTTATCCTTGCCGTAGACCAGGTCCACCGTGGCAATACGGACACCGGAACGGGGGTTGTTCCATTGCTGGGCATAAACTGCCGCGCTCTCGTCGCTGTTGGGATAGGCGGCACTCCAGGCTAGTTGAGCTCCGGGCAAACTCTTCGGATCCTTTTGCACGAAGTGATCGATGTTGATTTCGGCATAAACAGGCACCTCCGCCGTCCGGCCATCGACATAATGAACGACATATCGAGCCAATTCGATTCGTTTCTGCTCCTGGCGCTCCCGTTCGTCGGCACGCCGGTCCAATCGGGCGGTGTGCAGGAAGAATAGTGCATCGGCCTGCGCGTTTATGGGAATTCCAGTGACTTCGGCAGGCAGTTTCCCCGGGACTCCACTTCCCTGCAGCATGACGACCTGGGGGACGGGTGAGGTGGCCAATTCATAAATATTGTATCGAACCCCAGCGAAAAAATGTTCGCCTGCGGGCAGGGATTTTAGGGTCCGATTTGCGTCGCCAAACCAGCCGCGTTCATCTTTGAACGTGGTGGCCTTCGTGTGTAAATCGATTGGGGTAAAGTCCAGCTTGGCTCCTGCGATCACCGTCTTACCGCCCGAGAAGGGAGCTTTGAGGTTCCGTAGGACTGTCGCGAGGATGGTGCGTTTCTTGGTTAAATTAATCGGGACCGATTCCTGGTCTTGAAAGCGGAGGTTGCAAAGGACGACACCCCCCTTCCCTTTTACGTAGTGCACCAACCCGCCAATATTGAGCATCGGCTTGACGGTCGCGTGCCATTCCGGAGACCGTTGTGCGACGAGATAGATGTTGTCGATACCGACCAGCGGACGCTTCGCCGGGTCTGATTGCCATTTTAGAATCTGGATCGTCACCCGTTTGGCCTTTCGGGGCGGATCAATGGCAAAGGTCTGGGCGTCTCCGTTCGGTTGGAGGGGGAATTCGACTCGGTCCCGGCCATCAAACGAAAGAGCAATACGGGTGGTGGGATTGTAATTGACCGATGGATCGTGGATAAACTCCAGCAAGGTTTCTTCCTGCGGTAGGTCGAGGTGAAATTCATAGGGTGACCCATCCTTTGGAACCTCAAAGTCCATAATGAGAGGCCAACCGTCGGAGCCCACAAATCCGTTGACGATATTGTCGAAGCCGGGGAAATCACTCTTGGCGAAGGGGGCCACATCTTCCAGATCAACAATATGGCTGAAGACCTCTGATGAGACGTATTCATCGGCATTCCAGTCAAACATGCGCTGTCCCGATAGCATGACCACGTCGCCGACGGTCAGTCCGGCGGTCAGCGGTTCCTTGATTGCAGGAAAGGTCACTCGTTCCCGCTTGAACGGACGGATGACGTGGTGGACACCGACGATGGCATTGAAGTCCTCAATGCCTTCCGGGGTCACACCACACACCACCAGCGTGCCGCCCCGGGCCCAGAATGCCTTCACTTCGATCGGATGTTGGGCGAACCACTTCAAGTTTGCCGATGAAGCCGAAACCAGGGCGATTTTTCGGTTCGGGTCCCCGATAACGGCACTGGGTTCGGTGGCCTTCGCATATTGCAAGCCGATGGCGTCGACGGCATGGGCCAACGGGGCATCCGTGATGAGGGCCGAAACCGCAGCCGATTCGATTTGGTAATGGGCGGCGGCTTGAATGAGGTTCATCAGCAGATGTTGGGCAACAGAATTGCCCCTCAACTGCCCCTGGAAATCCAACTGGGTGAGATACAGAACGCCCCGGCCCACAGGTATCTCCACCAAGGCACTGTATTCGAGACGGGGACCACATTGGAGCAGGCTCTTGGCTCCCCGGGTTGGTTTCAGGTAGGCATTGCGGAAGACCCGTTGGCCCGGACCCCAGGTAAAGAAATCTTTGTCTAAGAGTCCCGCCAATGCGGGATGGGTGGTGTCTTCGAGAAAGGCGGTATGACCCTCGGACGCCGGAACGCTGTTTCCAAAATCATCCTTGCGGGTCGCGGGAGCCGACTCGAGTTCGGCGGGGACGGCCCCGTACTTGAGCGGATGAGCCTGATCCAGCACCACAATGGATCGCCCTTCCGAGGCCAGGACCGCCAATCGAGTCGATGTGCTGTTTTCGGCGGAAATAGCATCGCGTCCGACTACGATGACATGAACCGAGGCGGGCACCGAATCCAGCGAGGTTAGCGGGAGAAACGGTTGCCCAATAGATTGGAGGAACGCAGTGGTGTCACCCGATGGGTCCCATAGACCGAGACTTCCGGTTGCCAGTTTTTCGGCAGACACAGGAGGAAGGATGGAGACGGACTTGATATCGTGGAATATTTCCCGAGTGCCGACTGACAGGGTTAGCAGGAGCTGACCTTCGGTCCGGGTCATCACCTTGGGTAGCGACAACGGCTCCTCAAACTTTTCCGCTGTCCCAGGAGCGACGGTGAGTGTCGTGGTCTTGGAAAAGGCTTCGCGACCGTTCACTTCCAGCCGCCGGGTAAAGCTCACGGGGTCGGCGTATTGAGTGTCATTAAAGACACCATAGGTCCGTTTCACCAAATCCCCAGAGCCGAGGCTCCAATTCCATTCGCGCACCAAGGCGGCGCGTGGCGCATTGGCCAGCCATTGATTGGTGCCACCTTCACCCGCCAACCAGAAGTGCCAACCGGCGAAGTAACCGCCCCAGCGATAACCTTCCTGCAACATACGGTAGCAGGTCCCCACGGCACCGCGTGTGGCCGCCTTGCCTTGAAAAGCCACTTCTCCGCCCCAAGTGGCGTAATCGGACGGATTGATGCCGGTGGCAAAAAAGTCCTCGCCGATAAAGCGGGGACGTTTCCGGTCCCATTGCCACCGGCCACGTCCACCGCCTATTTCAAAGGGCTCATAGGCCAGGTCCGGGTAACGGGAATCGAGCGTGGCGACGTAGTGATCACCCGCCACGCCCAGGAGATTGCGTTTCATTGCCCCACCGCCGTCTGTCATGGCTGATCGAGAGGGGTCAGCCGCCATGACCGCTTCATAGGTTTGGGCGATCTGCTCCTCGTATTGGTCCATTAGCGGCGAGTTACCGAGAAGATTGATCAGGTTGATGAAGGAGAATTCGTTTTCGAGCGACCAAATCTGAATAGACGGATGATTGCGTTCTCCGCGCACCTGGGCGACGCATTGGTCGCGCCAGTTTCTCATCAGCGCCAATTTCCCTTCAAACCCTCCTTGAGACGCCTTGGTGATCGGGTCGTTTTCACTGAAGTTATAGCCAATCCGTTCCCCATCCAGCGTGGTATTGCGACGGACCACAACTCCGTTCCGATCGAAGAAATCGAGAGCTGCGCGCGGTTCCAATCCCAGCCAACGAGTTTCCGGGCCAGCCTGCCCGGCTGTGGATAGCCGCATGGTCCGCTGACCGGTTCGCTGATAAGCCTCTAGCCAATGGTCGGGCGAATCGCTAACCCCGACTAAATCGGCCCAAAGATGCCAGACCACGCCATTGAGGGTGAATTGAGTCCCCTCCCGTCGCCATTCCCGGAATCCGAAGGTGGTCTCCTGAACATCGCCCGGCTGACCGTTCACGAGGACCGTGGTGCGCAGGTGGTAGAGATGAGGCGAATCGGGCCACCAGAGCTTGGCATCGGCCCACGGTCCATCCAATCGCACCGCCGAGGTGTTGGTTGAGGTGACCGTGAAGCTCTGCGGGGGAAAGGCATGTTCCACCTGTCCGGTTTCGTCATTGATCGCTTCCCATCGAATCTCTCCGGTGGCGGCAACGGGGTGGGTATTCCGCAGGGTAAGATCGACCGCCAATCGATGATCGTGGACCGACGGTTGGATGAAAGCATCGGAGACGTAAATGCTCCCTCCGGTCGCGATGAAGGTGGGAGTGGTCAGGATTCCCGATTGAGGACAGTTCCAAACCGGATAATCCATGTCTTGGAATCCATCGGAAAAGAGATTCAGCGGATAGTTAAAGGTCTTCCGTAGTTTCAAGGGGCGTTTCGGATCGGCGGAGCGACCATACCAAGCGTCCCGAATGCCGACCCAGATTTCATTGGTGCGACCGGCTACCACTGCCGGCGTTACATCCACGGTAAAGGGCGCAAAGGGGTTCTTTTCAAACCCACAAAACAGGCCATTGACAAAGACAGTGGTGTTTAGGTTGTTGCCGGGAAAATCGAGAAAATAGGCTCGACCCGTCATTGTCGCCGGAACAAAGACATGGGTCCGGTACCAGACGCGATGGGCGAAGAGGAGCTCGGGCCGCGATTTGTTCTTATCGGACGGCACGGGGATGACATGCCAATAGGGGGCTTTCGGAAGGGCAAGGATCGGTTCCGCTACCTCTCCAGGTTGTTGTTCGTCGTCGCGGGCGATTTCCCAATCGCCTGCAAGAGAGAGGGTCGATCGATGCGACGAAACGGTCTCGGGAAGGCGAAAAACGTGCTGGGCGGCTTGCTCGTCGGCGGGAGTTCGTCCGAGTTCGTCGGGTCGGAATTTTCCATGCGGTCGAAATGTCCCTTCAAAAAGGCAGAGGGCATCCGAGCTGTAGAGGAGACGCTGCCATTTGCCTTTGTCGTCTTTGTTTTTGGAGAGGCGGATATCGAGCTGGTGATGGCCGGGAGACAAATCCGAGGTTCCCAGATTCAGCCAAGCGACCTCGGACCAAAAGCCGATCTCCATGAGATCGGTGGTCAGGTCGTCGGGCGACGCTTTTTTCCAAGGACCCGAGTCGATGCGCCACTCAAACGGAGAGCGAACGAACTCAAAACCAACGCGGTTCCACACTTCATAGGTCGCTTTCTTGGAGACTTCAAACGGATAACTCAGGACAATTCCTTCCGCCGGGACAGCTTTCTCGACTTTGTCCTCTTCAATACTGAGATTCAGGCCGATGCCACCCGAGAGGAATTCCGGTCGTCCCCAATTGTTGGTGTTGAACGGAACCGAAGAACGTGCGGATTCGCCTTCCAGCCAGATAAAGTTGACGGCGGCTTGGGAGGTATAGGTAAAGCCGATGATCAGGAGGAGGACTGCAAATATCCGATGAAAAGGTGGTTTCATTCAAAAAGTCGAAAAAAGGCATCTGCTGCAGAAACTGGGAGAGTTACCGACTGTTCGCCATCGGAGATCGCAGGCGTGTTGGTGACCGACATCCATGGTTGGCTGGAGCTTAAATTGTGTTTGGTTTGAAGAGCGGGGCCGGGTCCCACATCGGGCCATGAGATTTGGACACCGTTTAAATGGTTGGTCGAAATCTTCAGTGGCAGTTGCACGGGTCGCAATGTGCCCGTGACGACGATATCCGGGCCAGATTGATCACCCAGCCCGCTGAACTGATATCCTCCGAGGCCATAGAGACAAATCCGAAAAGTAACGGTGGCGGCGGTCGATTGCAGGCTCGGTTGATTTGATAGGTCAACGACCCAGGGTGCCTGCGACGTGGAAGCCGATCCGCTGGCGGAGATACCGGGGCTGAAATGAACGCCATCGGTGCTATAGGTGATACCGGCAGCGCCAGCCCCATTTTGAAAGAAGGCGCGGAAGGAAAGTTGCTTCAGGGAAATCAACTGCCCCGGTGCAGCGGTGATGGAGAATTGGTCGAACTGCTGCTTGGATAATCCCTGGCTCAGGGTGGTCCCATAGGTGTGTCCCTGGGTTGCGGATGGCTCGCTGCCAAAACGATCGGCCCGCATGCCAGCCGCCCAATCGCTGGTGCTCGGCGTCAACCCGGTGCCACGCACCAGAGGGGTGGTGACAACTCGCGAAGAAGCTGATGCGGCGGTGGCGGTCACTTCATTCCCGATGGCTCCGTTGAATTCCCAGATTGCCAGGGGCGCGGGTTGGCCGATACCGACGGGAATGAGTCCGCGTTCACTCGAAGGCAGGCTCAATCCGTGATCGTTGCCGGCGAGGACGACGAAATAGTATTGCTGGCCGTTTTGTAGACCAGTGATGACGAGATTGGTCACGGAAAGCGATGACCGCGCCACGGTATAGGTTGCGGGTGATATTCCGTAACGTACTTCATACGTTGTGGCACCGGACACCGCTTCCCAGGTCAGGTTGGCCGATCCGTCTCCATCGATGGCAGAAATCCAGGTCGGACTGGCTGGGGCACCTGGAATCGACACCGTCAGTTTGGTCACCTCCACTGGGGACGTCGACACGCTTCGAAGTTTCACACTATGCAATCCGCGGGTCAGCCACACGGGGGTTGAAACGCCGGGACCGGAGGCCAGCGCCGCATCATCGACCAACAGCACGGTTGAACCGGTTCCCGAAGCCAATACGGGCGCGATCGCATAAATCCCGGAATCCGGCGCGATGATGTTCCAATTCAACCAGCCTCCCGGACTCGTGATCCGCCCCTGCGTGGTATCCGCCCGGTCTGCCAGACTGGCTTGTCCCGGAGTCAACACGGCGGGGAGGAGGACGCCATTGACGGGTTCGGGTGGCAATTGATTTGCGGCGTCATCAATTCCCTGGACGATGGGATACTTTCCGACGTTTAGCAGACCCTGTTCAGCGTAATAGTCACCCCAGCTAGGCCACTGGGCGTAGGTTCCGAATACGTTGACTGCCGAGCCAGCCTGGGCGAAATAGTCCATGAACAGGCGCTGGGCATCCCCGGTGCGGGCGTCGCCATATTTGGCTTGGAGTTGAATCCAGGAACCGCCGTCGTCGCCTCCCAGTGACCATCCGCCCTCGTAGGACAATTGTTGAAGCCCGAAGGCCTTGGCCCAGCTGGCCTCAACGTTCATGGTGTCGCGAATCCCCTCGCCCACCGGTTGTCCGGTGGCTTCGCCGCCTCCGGGAATGCCATCTTCAAAGATGCGGTCCACACTGGTCACGCGTACTTCGCCGACAAATGCGGTTTGCCCGGTCACACCCGGATGGTTGACATCGCCCAGCCCACGAACGGTGATCGAATGGGTGGAACCCGGGGTCACTTGAAAAGAACGGGTGTAATAGTATTGAGAACGGGTCCAGAATACATTGTTGGCGTACCACGGGTCTCCGGCGTCATAGGCGACTGGTGTGTATCCATTTCCCTGACTGAAGGTTCTTGCGGTGATGTCGTTGGTCCCATCCAAGTACACGCGCAGGTTTTCCTGATCAGCCGTCGCAGAGCCCGACGGCACGCGATTCACCGCCTTGAACGAAATGCCAAAGTAGGGGGAGATGCTGTTGGTTGGGAAGGTGACGGAAGTAGAAATAGAGGCTTTGTCGGTCAGATAAGCCATCTGATGGCCGGAATAGGCCGGCGGGATGTCCGTTGTCCCCGTTCCGCTAAGTGCGATACCGGACGTGCCGGTGAATTGCCAGGACGATCCCGATGGACCTGGGTGGTAGCCAGGGTCGGGAAAATTGGGAATACCGAAGGACGGATCGGGTAAAAGCGTGGTAAGCCCATTGCCGTTGACCGCGCCGTAATAGGTCGCACCACCGCCGCCCCAAAGCCAGCGGGAGACGGGATGCGGTTGAGCGACATGTGCTTGACCATCCCCGTTGTTGAAATAGCGATCGACAAAGGTCAGGGCAAGTCCGGCGGTGTCATTGAGATTGGCATATTGCCATTCGTAGAGGGTGCGTACCCGACTGCCCATGGAGTCGTCTCCGAAGACCGCCCGGAAAATGTCGCTGATTTGCATCAAGCGCAGAGCGATTTTCCGGAACCGCCAGGTATTCATGCTGGGGTAGTAGCCATTGGCATCCTGATTGGTGGGTAAGCCGTCGTAGTTGATCGCTTGATAATCGGCGTTATTGGCGACCAAGTCTGCGATCATCAATGAATTAATATTCGACCAGTCAACATTGAATATTCCGCCCGAGTTCCAAAGTTCATTGCCCAACTCCAAATAGACCCGGAGGTTGGAGTTGAGCGGCGGGTAGACCGGATTGGCAACGACATTGGTATACGGTTCTACTCCGTCCGAGCCGAAGCGGATGAGGTTGGCCAGCTTCCAGATGTAGCTCTCCGTTTCCGATGCATCATGGCCGGAAGCCACCGGTGGCAGGCTGATCATCAGGTCAGAGCCGGTTTCGTTGGCGAGCAGGACCTTGAATTCCCAAGCGATTCCATTATCCGAATTTCCGCCATTGCCATAGTGCGGAGGACTGCTGAAGCCACCTCCTTGATTGAAGTAGGTAGGCAAGGTTCGTTCGGACCAATCGCGCTGCTGATTGGCCACGTATTGATGCCTCACCACGGTGAAGTGAGTGACGGCGTCCAGCAGTTGCGGGGTGAATAGGGTGTTCGTTGGATTGTGACTGGTGGTAGCCAGCGGACTGGTTGGCCGCATCAGCCGAAGGTGGGTGATGCCGGGCGGACCATTGGCCTGTCCATTCCGACGCGCGTTGGTGACGGTAAAATAAGAGGCATTCCAACCATTTTTAATGGCGGAGAAGCTGCCAGCGGTCTGATTGCTGACCTGATCATAGTACGACACCAGGGAATTTCCCCGGACGTTTCCAGTGATGGAAACGCTGGCCTTGCCATTAAAAGTAAAGCTGATTTTCCCTTGCATGAGCGGATCGAGGTCCAGACCTTGATTCAGGCTTTCTTGAAAAACATAGGAGCCATCACCCATCGGCCACCCGTTGGTGTCCATGGCCGGACGGGACCCACCGTTGGCTGGCTCCCAGCTATTGCGCGCACCCCGAACGATATCGGTGAATCCGGCGGTCCAATCGGGATTGTTCAGACCCGATTGAGTCAGGGGATCGATAACCTCCAACGGGGTGCTCGGGCTTGACCACCACAATTGAGCCTGCCACGCACCACCGCTATGGGACAATCGAACCTCGATGTCGTAGTTGGTGCCGGCGGTCATGGCATAGGCACCACCGACCGGTCCGCTGTGGAATGACGACGGGTCAATCACCACGAACCAGTTAGTTGTGCCTGAGGTTCGAAGTCGCACTTGAACTCCGTCGAGTGCCTGGACCGAAAACTGGTAGGTTTCGGAAAACCGGGGGATGACACTGCCGGACCAAACCACGGAAAAGCTGGATGCCGGGACCTGGCGAAACGGACTATCACCCACCTGGCCCGCACCGCCGGGCGGGAGTAGGCTGGGACGAAAATCGAGGCGTACTTCCCGCCGCGCGAAAGCAGGGGATCCGGAGAATTGAAGATTGGTGTAATAGGCACTGCGCAGTCCGGCTTGAGAGAAGCCACCGCCCACACCGGCGAATAGGCGTGGGCCAAACCACACCAGGATGGCGAAGAACAGGCCAACGAGAGTCAACCGATGTGTCATACAATGGGTGCGCTGCCGGAAATGCGATTCATTCTTACCGAGGATAGTGGGTGATTTCATGGATAAGCAGGAGCGCTATTGCAACGATTCGATCAAGAAGGTTTGAAATTGGGAAAATCGGGCTGCGCAGGAAACGGTTTGCATGCCCACCTGGGTCAGTGACTCGCTCCGGTTAAATTCGGCGTTGATTTGCCATTCGTTCGGCTCTCCTGATCCAGTCCAGACCTTTCCCAAGGCTCGGCAGTGACCGTCGGGTTGTCGCCAAAGCTGAAGGCGAAAATGGTGGAGGCCGACGCCCGCTGCAGGCAGAGACGAATGCGTCTGGCCATGGATGACGACGGGTGAATCCGAGGCTTTAGGACTGCCTCCTCCGAACTTCAGCAATGCTGTTGCAGCGACTCCGCCTCCTTCGGCGTTGAGTTGAAAATCATAGCGCCCGAGGTAAAACCGCAGTCCAAAGTTTTGCGGCCAAATCCAGCGAGCCACTTCGTCGTGGATGGTCCTTTGAACCTCAACGTCACAGCGTATCTCGATGCTTTCGGGTGTCCGCGCTTCGATGACATACGCGCTTCCGGGCGATGCGGGGGTCCCCCAAATGGCGTTGGTCATGGGGACATGCGACACTTTGGTCTGCACCAGTGCGGAACCGTCGGTATTCCACGCGCCGTCTCCATCCTGAAATGAACGCTGAAGATCGAGGGTGAAGGGAATTCGAAGCATCTCCGGGTCCGCTGCCATTAAGAGCCCGATCGGCCCATGTCCAGCCGCGACAAATTGCCCTGCGGGCACGAGCAAGGACCTATTATCTCCCAGACTGGACCACTGAACGGCACCATCGTCCACACGGAGCCAACTGGTTGTTGGACGCGCACTGAGCGAAAAGGTGGTACCCACCACCTCGGCATGGCCATGGGGGGTTCGGACCACTATCGGATGTCCCGGCACCTGGTGGGCCGCATGAACCTGGATGCGCCCTTGCTTGATCGACCACTGCTTTGCCAGGGAGTTTTCAATGAAGTCCGCCTTCGTTTGCTCTTCCAGAACGACCGTGGTTGAATCCGATAAAATCTGAAGCCGTGCACTCCCAAGGGGTCCGGTACGTAGTGACCAACGGCTTGAAAGTTGTTCCCCGGCCTTCACGGAACGCCACCACCAACCGCGACGCACCTCCAGGTTCCGGGCTTGTTCCACCGCCAGATCGCGAGGATGGTTATCGCTGCCAAGCCATATCAGCGTTGAAAGGATCGCAATTGCGACAAAACCCGTGGCCCAAACGGTCCGCCGTCGAATAGGCCGGAACCAATGCTCGCAAAGGGCAAGCCAAGAGGAACTGCGCGAAACGGACGTGTCGGGCAGCGATCGAATCTGCTGGAGAACCCCTTGAGCCACACGGCGTTCGTGTTCCGCGCGAATCGCTTGAGGAACCGTGACAGCAAAGGGAAATCGAACCCGGGCGGAACGAAGCCCTGCTTCAATCCTGATCAGTTGTCGCCATTTTTCCAGGGCCTCGGGATCGGCATCCAACAGCCTCTCCAACTCCAGACGCTCGGCATCGGTCAGGAGGCCATCCACTGCGTTCGACATCAATTCCTCCGGTCGATTCACGCGAAGCCTCCCTTCCGGGCAACACAGTCGCGCAGGGCGACGCGGGCCCGCGAGATCAACTGGCGGGTGGCGGCGACCGAGCGTCCAATTTGGCGGGCGATGTCCTCAAAACTGAGCGCCTGTTCGTACCGCTGGGCGACGATCTGGTCCAAGTGTTCGGAAAGTTCCTGGCGACAGGTGCGGAGGGCTTCCTCCAGCGCCTCGGTATTCCCGCTTTCCTCAGCGTTCAGATCCCGCATCCATTCTTCATAATATCGATTCAGGCGTGACGATTCACGCATGGCCCGCCGCAGTTCCATCCGGGTCTGATTGCGCGCGATTTCTTTGATCCAGGGACCGAAGTCCCGGCGCGAATCGAAGGTTTCCAATTGTTGATAGGCTTGGACGAAGGTTTGCTGGACCAATTCCTCAATTTCGCGCATACCGCCCGGAATGGCGGCTGCAACCTTCCAAACATCGGATTGATAGGCCACGACCAATTCGGCATAGGCGTCAATATCGCCTTGCCGGATGCGCTGGAGAATTTGCCGAACCTGTTCTAAATCGAGTGCCACTTCACTACCGCTATGCCATCGGCGGGCAAATTAAACAGGAAAAGTTTTGCTGCCACCAGCTGAGGCGACGCCATTCCTACGGGGCCAAACCCGACATTACTCGATCAAAGCAAATCTCAATTCTAGGAGTCTCGCGTTTGCTCAAGGACTCGCCGGAGCTCGGCACCGCCAAGACTACTCAGACGATGATACTCCCCAATCAATCAAGTCGAATTGGGAGCGCAGTTTGTTGGCGCGGCCGGGATTGACGGTCGCGAGATGTGCAATCCTTCCCAGCAGGTGAGCTTGGAAATAGGGGTGGGCCTCTCGATTCTGACTGGCGGGCCCAAAGCGGACGCAGTTATGAAGGATGGCTTTGAGGGACTCGTATTCACGCCGTGGAAGATTGGCCTTCTGATTGAGAATCATCCCGGCGGCGTGTTGGGAAACAGATTGGCGCATCAGGCGCGTCTTGCGGGTTTGAACTTCAAAACCCTCCTCAAGCGCGACTGCGCAGGCAAGCACGGCAAATCGCTCGGCGCTTCGAGAGAAATCTTTACCGCCGGAAAATACCAAATCGTCGGCATATCGGGTGTAGTGGGCACCAGCGGAATGGGCAAGTCCAGAAAACCGACAATCCAGACGATGGGCGGCTAGATTGGCCAAAGAGGGAGAACTGGGTGAACCTTGGGGAAGATGGGGTGCCTGATAAAGTTTGCGCAATCGGAACTGCTCTGGAAAAGGCAACGCCGCGACCTTCGGACCCGGGTCCAGAACAGCGCTGGGTACACCATTGGTGCAAATGCCCGCCAACCGCAGCGCGACGGGTTCCGGATATCCCGCCGTTAGAAACAGCGCGATGACCCGTGCTCGGGAAATGGTTGGAAAGAAATCCCGAAGGTCGAGTCGCAGGACCATTTCCTGCCCGACATGAGGGGCGACAAAACTATGAATCGAATGTCCGGAACGAAAGCCGTGGGCAGCTTCGTGAGGTGGGATTCGGTCCAGAATCGCATGCAGGATATGCCGTTGGAGTTGCTTTAGGCGCCGTTTGGGTGACTCAATTAATCGGGCACTACCAACTCGTTTCGGTTGCCAGCGATACCGATAGTGAGTGAGACGTGCTTTCAGCGTCTTGGAATTGATTGATTTGAGATCGGCAAACCATTCCAATTCACCTATTGTCAAATGGAGAAAGTGTGCGAGATCATGAGTGGAAGTCAGTTTCGGAAGGTTCCAAGTCTGCGGGGCACCTGAAGCAGGCAACATGGCCGACATCGGCGGACTTGCAGGGAGTCGTAGTTGACGTGAATGAAAAGCGGTCTGAAAACCCGCATTAGACCGAACGCGCGCCTGGACACGTTGTTGACGAGGACGAGCGCCCTCGCCGATCTCCGGCACCCACCGGGTCAATCCCCGGGACAACCAGCGCGGACAACGCCCCAAACTGGCGCGAACTCGATTTGTCGCTTCGCGAACGGTAAAGGGTCCTGCCAGTAGCAATCTTGCCAGCTTGCGTGCGGCGAGATCAATGGGCTCCATGGGAATCGAGACGATGCTCCAACGCGTCTGGTCCTGCGTGACGCGGGGTCCGCCTGGCGGACGGCTCGTCGCGCGGTGTGATGTGTCAGTATCGAGTTGCCCCGGGGTAGCCCCGGAGAGATGAAGCGCAAACCAGTTGCGTTCACCTGCTTGGAGCATCGTCCGATTTCACTTGCTATCACAACACATCGAAGGTGTCGAGATAAAAACCGAGCGTCCGACATGGGTGGCTGTCGATTATCGGAGCCCTGTCATCCATGAGATGATTGCACATTATCTTCTTGCAGAATTTGGACAGCATTGAATTATCTCGGGAAAATTAGAACTTAAACACGACACTAGAACCCAACTCGGCGCGTACCCATGATCGATGTCAAATTAGAATGCAACTGTGGACAGCAGTACGCCTTTGACGTCGAGCCCGTCGATGGCCAAATGGCGGTGGAGGTTCAATGTCCAAACTGCGGCTCGGACGGAACAGCGGCGGCAAATGCCTTTATTGCCCGGCATCTCCCGACTCCAACATCTCCTCCGACCACCCCAATGCCAAAGCCTGGTGCCTTACGGATTTCATCCACCGCTCCTCAATCGGCCACAGGTTCTTCTTCGGGAGTCACGGTGTCCCCAGCGGTTTTAGCTCCTCCGCCATCTCCTGCTTCCTCCGCAGTCACACAGCGGGCGCAGTCCGGGACTTATCTCGAACGGATGCCAGACGCACCCATGTTCAGCCTGAGTCGTGGCATCGTTGGAGGAATTCTCGGTGCCATGCTGGGTTCAGGACTGTTGATAGGCCTGTCCATTGCCATTGGGTTTCGCTTTCCCCTCTTTGGCGTCATCACCGGATACCTGACCGGTATTGGAGCCCGCACGATGGCACGTGGTACCGACAATTCTTTGGGCGTGGTTGCCTCGGTAATAGCCTTCTTGGCGGTCAGCGCATCGTTTTTTATTCTCTTTGGGGAACTTTCCATCTTTAACATCATTTCCCTCATCATGGCGGTGGCTTCGGCCTGGCGGGTGGCCTCGGGTTAGTTCTACTTTGTTAGGGCGTGTTTTCAAAATGCATTTGCCCATCTGCTGGCCAAAACAGGCGAGGGATCGCTAGCGGGGGGCGGGCTTTCAGCCCTTTCGATGTTTTGGGACAGGTTTCCTGGGCCGAGGGCCCAGGCTGGTATGAAATCGCGCCTTTGGCGCTTGGAAATTGGGGTGGTTTGGAGCGCCTCCGGTTTGGCGGAGTCTCGCCCTACCGATGTTGCCTTGCATCAATAGGTTACGTGTGATTTTTTGTCGTAGGAAGAAAAGCTGCCAAATACGAATGTGTACCCACCACACTATTCGCTACGCTAAAATGCTCTTCACAATTTCGCCGTGCACGTCGGTCAGGCGGAAGTAGCGGCCTTGGAATTTGAAGGTCAGGCGGGTGTGATCGATCCCCAGTTGCTGCATGATGGTGGCCTGCAAATCGTGCACGTGGACCGGATTTTCCTCGAGATTGTATCCAAAATCATCGGTCGAACCATACGACATGCCCCGACGAATTCCGGCTCCGGCCATCCAGGCGGTGAAACATCGAGGATGATGATCGCGACCGTAATCGGTGGCGGTTAATTTTCCCTGTGAATAGTTGGTCCGACCAAATTCACCGCCCCAGACAACGAGGGTCTCATCCAAAAGTCCGCGCTGCTTTAGGTCGGTTAACAGGGCGTAGCATGGCTGGTCGATATCCTGGCATTGCCGCCGGATTCCGCCCGGAAGACCGCCGTGATGGTCCCAGCCGGGATGGTACAATTGGATGAATCGGACATCGCGCTCGGCCAATCGACGGGCCAACAAACAATTCGCGGCAAACGTTCCCGGAATCTTGGCATTTGGACCGTACAATTCATAGACGGAGTCCGGTTCCTTGGAGATATCAATGACTTCCGGCACGCTGGTTTGCATGCGGTAGGCCATTTCGTACTGCGACACTCGGGAATTGATCTCGGGATCGCCGATGTCCTGGTATTGCAACGCATCGAGTTCCGCCAATCGATCGAGCAAGTCGCGTCGTCCGGCCGCACTGACCCCGGACGGATTCTGGAGAAATAAGACTGGTTCCCGACCGCTCCGGAATTGGACTCCCTGATAGGTGCTGGGAAGAAAGCCATTGCCCCAGAGACGGGAGTACAACGGCTGATCGATGCGCTCCTTGGAGATGAGCACCACAAAAGCGGGGAGATTTTCATTGCCGCTGCCCAAACCGTAACTCACCCATGCTCCCATGCTGGGACGTCCGGCCAATTGGGAACCGGTTTGAAAAAAGGTAATGGCGGGATCGTGGTTGATCGCCTCGGTATGCATCGATTTGATGAAACAGAGTTCATCGGCGACCTTGGCCGTCCACGGCAGCAACTCGCTAATCCAGGCCCCGGAATGGCCGTGTTGCTGAAAATTAAAGACGCTTCCGGCCAAAGGTAATCGGGCCTGATTGTTGGTCATCCCGGTGAGACGCTGGCCCCTACGCACACTGTCGGGGAGGTCTTCGCCCTGGTGTTTGTTTAGCGTCGGCTTGTAGTCAAACAAGTCCAACTGGGATGGCCCACCGCTCATGAACAAATAGATGACCCGCTTGGCTTTTGCCCTGAAATGCAACGGCTGGATCAGGCCTGAGGAAGTCGGCGAGGCGATTATCGACGGATCAGTGGCGCCCAGCACCCGGTCGCGGGACATGAGCGACCAGAGGGCGGCACCACCCAAGCCGTAACCGAACCGCCCAAAGAAATCGCGGCGGTTCATTTGAAAATTAACAGAAGTGCAGTTCATGGTTTAGCGGCGCATCAATGCTTCGTCGTGATTCAGCAGAGCTTGGGCCAGAATAGTGGTGGCAGCCAGATCCGGGGCGGGCAGGCTGGAGTCAACCTTGGCCTCGCCGACTGCCAGCAATTGGGCGGTGGCACCGGGGTCGGCGGCAAAACGTTGCTGCTGTTCCAGCCACAGTCGTTCGAGCACTTCGACCTCGCGCTGGGACGGGGCTCGCCCGGTCACCAAACGGAAGGCAAAGTCCACTTGAGTGGCGCGTGTTGTCCCGCCTTCCCGGAGAATCCGTTGCCCGGTCCAGCGTGCCGCCTCTATCAGTTGCGGATCATTGAGTAACACCAGGGCCTGCAATGGGGTGCTCGTACTTTGACGTCGGACCACGCACACATTTCGCTCTGCTGCATCAAAGGTGATCATGGCGGGAGGGGGCACTGTCCGTTTCCAGTAGGTGTAAAGACTTCGCCGGTGCAAGTCCTCTTCGTGGCCTTGATTATAAGACGAATTAGCGGCGGATTCCCATAATCCTTCGGGTTGATAGGGACGAACGCTGGGACCACCAACATGCTGAGAAAGCAATCCGCTGACTGACAGCGCCTGATCGCGCAACATTTCCGCTGCCAGCCGACGCGCCGGACCTCGGGTGAGCCAGCGATTGTCCGGGTCTCGCGCCAGAAGTTCGGAGGAGGCCGTCGATGACTGACGATACGTGGCCGAAAGGGCTATTCTCCGCAGCAGCGCCTTCATATCCCACCCGGTGGTCATGAATTCGTGGGCGAGCCAGTCGAGGAGCTCGGGGTGAGTCGGAACGGCCCCTTGGGTGCCAAAGTTCTCAGCCGTCTCCACCAGCCCCCTGCCAAACATTTGTTGCCACGCCCGATTGACGGTTACGCGGGCAAACAGCGGGTTCCTTTGATCGGTCAACCATTGAGCCAGGCCCAGGCGATTTTGCGGCATGCCGGGTGCCAGGGGAGGCAAAAAGCCCGGCACATTGCCGCTGACCTCGTCACCCGGTGCATCGTAAGCACCACGTTTTAGAATAAAGGCATTTTTCGGTTTCTCCATCTCCTGCATCACCATCAGGTCAGGGATCGATTCAATCAGGCGATTCTGTTCCTGTCGTAAGCGGGCCAGTTCCTTTAGGGCCGCTTGATGATTGGTTTCGATCGTGTGGAGGTAATAGTCCTCCAGCTCATTTCTCTGAACGGGAGTCAATTGGGGTTCTGCGACCATCAGTGCCTCCCGGAGATGGGGAAGTCCGGCCAGTTCAGCCACTTCCAGTCGGGTCAGTTCGCGGTGAAAGAAAAGCAATTCGTCCACCCTGCCCTGCTTGAAGCCATTATCACGGAATCGGTAGCCAATGGCTAACTCCGGCTCGTCTCCGCCGTAGGTGAAGTCGCGCCACAAACCATCGCGAATCACCTCCACCTCGGCGGGTTCGCCGTTGAGGTAGAGATGAAGACCGGCAGCCCGACTGGAACCATCATAGGTCACGGTGATTTGGGTCCAGGCATTGGTGGGGATGGCCCGGGTGGCTCGTATTTTCAGCGAATTTCCCGGCCACATGTGGTGGAGACCGACTGCGGGACGACCGTCCTCCAGCAGGAGTTCATATCCCCGGCTTCCGGCATCCATCCACGCCCGACTCTTGTGCAAAACGAGAAGCCGCGACGTCTGAATGGTGGGTTGAATAGTGATGGAATAGCTGAAGGGATCGGCCCGAGTGACGGCTCCGGCTCCCGGGAGGCTCACGCCATTTTCCCCCGAAAGCTCCAGGGCCTGACCGTGAACGCCCGCGACGAGGCCGGGACCCTCCGAAGCATTGGCTGGCTTGCCGCCTGCCACCCGGTTGGTGAAATGGCCGTCGACCTGTTCGTCGAACCCGTACGAGGCGGTCAGACCGGGCAAAGCCGGTTCCGTGGGCCGATGTTTCAGCCATTCTTCAAAGCGGGGTCGCGCCTCGGCCCGTGTGGTAGCCACGACCTCGCGTTGGTGCTCGATATCCCGCTTCAGCTTGGCCAACACTTCATCCTGGTTGGGCGTCGTCAGCAACAACGTCGGAACCGGCATGACGTCGCCGAAGTAGACACTTTGTCCCGACTCATCGACGTTCTGGAAGATGGAGAAAAGCTGATAATAATCCTTCTGCGTCAGAGGGTCGTATTTGTGGTCGTGGCATCGGCAACAATCGAGTGTAAGACCGAGAAAGGCGGTGCCGAAGGTGTTGACCCGGTCGACCACATAGGAAACCCGGAATTCCTCTTCCACGATCCCACCTTCCTCATTTTGAAGGTGGATACGATTGAACGCCGTGGCGAGACGCTGAGTTTGGGTCGGATTGGGCAGCAAATCACCAGCCAATTGCCAGGTGACAAACTGATCAAAGGGGAGGTTGGAATTGAAGGCGTGAATAACCCAGTCGCGCCAGGGCCAGATCGCCCGGTAGCGATCACTTTGGTAGCCGTGGGTGTCGGCGTAGCGCGCCAGGTCAAGCCACTCTGCGGCCATGCGTTCGCCGTAGGCGGGAGAATCCAACAACCGATCAACCAAGTGTTCATAGGCATTGGGCGAGCGATCCCCTTCAAAAGCGGAAACTTCGGCGGGGGTCGGTGGCAGTCCGGTGAGATCAAAGCTGAGTCGACGGATCAACCGGGACCGTGCCGCTTCTGGGGCGGGTTTCCACCCATCCTGAGCGAGCCGACGAAAGACAAAGCAATCGACCTCATTGCGCTCCGTTCCGGTCGAAGGTGGCGGCACGGTACCTGGACGAATGGTCTCAAACGACCAATGCTGGCCCCACCGAGCGCCCTCATCGACCCAGCGGCGCAAGGTTTCGCGTTGGTCCGCCGATAGTTCGCGATGCGCCTTCGGCGGGGGCATGATCTCCTCGGGATCGGTACTGAGAATGCGCCTCACCAATTCACTTTCCGCGCTTTTTCCAGCTGTAATCACCGCCTTTCCATCAACCACTCGGAAAGCACCTTCTTTGGTGTCCAAGCGGAGCTTCGCTTTGCGGGCCGATTCATCCGGACCGTGGCAGTGATAGCATTTGTCCGCCAAAATCGGGAGCACATCGCGCCCGAAGTCGACTGCTCCCAAGGCGGAAAATGAAAACATCAACCCCGCAATCAGCGGACCAAGGCTTCGAGACCACAAGTTGGAAGGTCGGAACATGAAGGTAAATCGGCTGGTGCGTAGGCTACGACATGTTCGACGAAAACTCACGCAATCCCTTCAGCAAAAACCGTCACAGGATCGGCACCCCGTCCTTTACCTTTGCCTGCGGTTCGCGTTCTCTCCGGTTCGCGGCATGTCGCTTCAATCGAATCACTTACCTACTGGCTGCCTGCTCTCGGTGGTCCAAGGGCGAATCCAATGGTTGATCGTCGGGTTGCTGGGCTGGCTGAGCGTGGGATGCAGCCCAAGCCGGATGCTCGGACGCCAAATGATGAAGGCACCCAACAGCTACCCGGAATGGGTTGCCCCCGATGCCTTGGTCACATTTGCACTGCCCGAAGCCATGGTGCGACCGATTCCCCTCCGGTCCATCGCCGTGGGTCCGCCCTCTGCGCATCTAAGCTATCGCGTTATTGAGCCCGCCGACTATCAACTGAAGGAAGACCACAGCACCGAACTCAAGGGTGGAAAGACCTACTATCACTTTCGCTACCATGGAGTTCCCACTCCATTTGCCGAATGGTATCCGGGCACTGTGCGGGGAACACTACTCGTCTTGCACGGCTACAGTGTGGAGGCGGAAACCATGTTGCCGTGGGCCTTTAAACTGGGGGCCAATGGTTGGCGGAGTGTGGTACCGGACCTACGCGGACACGGCCAATCGAGCGGGCCGAAGGTCTATTTTGGCGCAGTGGAAAACCGCGATCTGAGCCAGTTGCTCGACGAACTGGAGCGCGAACGGGTATTGGTCCCGCCGGTGGTCGTCTTGGGCACATCCTTTGGGGCGGCCTTGGGATTAAAGCTGGCCACGGAAGACTCCCGCATCGCTGGAGTGGTGGCGATCACTCCTTACGGACGATTGGAAACCGCGATCATGGGGATACGTGATGGCTACGCTTCCTGGGTTCCCAAAGGGTGGGTCCGGGCGGCGGCACGCCGATTACCGGAATTGACCGGGGTCGAGCCCGGTCAACTGGACCCGGTGCAGTGGGTTCAAAGAAAGCCGGTACGAGCCTGGCTGGCCGCAGGCACCGGCGACGCGATTGCCCCGATGCGCGAGGTGCAGCAACTCAGGCCGTTTCTGGCCCCTGGAAGCGACTATTTTCAAACGACCAACGGCATTCACGAAACGATCCCCTTGCAGGTGGAGGAATTGTCGCCGTCGGTGCGGAAATGGCTGGAGTCGATTCGGTAGAGCCGACTTTGAGGCGACACTCTGTGAAGCGTCCGGGCCGCTTCGCGAGTGACGGAGTTGGGGCGGCCCGCTATAAGTCTGGGATAGCCGCCAACGTTTATGGGCAAGCCCTTTTTCCACTGTCACCGCCGCGAAACAATAGGGGCACGCCAAGGCGCAGAGACGCAAAGGAAGACGGGATAGGGGCGAAATTCGATGCCCCATGTTGCTTGGCAGCTTGGTAGTCCGAGCAGCAACGCGATGACCGGATCGACGACACTTGAATGTTTCCGATCCAACCGAAGGTTACTTGACGAATATTCTCATACAGGCATATTCCCAAGAAGGGAATGCAAGCGCCACAACTTATCGAAGTTTACAACTGCCTGTGCGACGAGACCCGCCTTCGCATCGTTCACCTGCTTGTTCAGGGGCCGTTGTGCGTGTGTCATCTTCAGGACTTGTTAGGTTTGGGTCAGGTGGCGGTTTCCAAACATCTGGCCTATCTACGCAAGCGAGGACTGGTCGAGGCTCGACGCCACGAACAGTGGATGATCTATTCCCTCCCGGCAGCTCCGTCACCCGCGCTGGATTGGCAATTACGCTGCCTGCAGGACTGTTTGGTCACACATCCAGTCTTTCGCGACGATTTGCGAAAACTCCAGGAGCTGCATCCCGAATGCTGTTGGGTTGCCAAGGCGTCAGATGGCAAGCGATTTGTCGTAAAATCAACCTAAAATAATCATCGTTGTGGAATCCAATCACACCAAACCGACTATCCTCATCCTTTGCACTGGTAACTCCTGCCGCAGCCACCTTGCGGAGGGCATTTTGCGAGCGGCAGCTGGTGGACTCCTGAATGTGGTCAGCGCTGGCTCCAAGCCCGCCGGATATGTCCATCCCCTCGCCATTCAAGCGATGACGGAGATCGGCATCGATATCTCCGGCCATCATTCGAAGCATATGAACGATTTTCTCAGTCAGCCAGTGGAAACGGTGATCACAGTGTGCGGCAATGCCGACCAGGCGTGCCCCCTGTTTCCCGGGCAGTTGAACCGGCATCACTGGGGCTTCGACGACCCCGCGCATGCCACCGGGACCGACGAGGAAAAGCTCGTGGTTTTTCGCCGGGTGCGGGACGAAATTCTCCGCGTATTTACGGCTTATGCGGAAGGTCGCCGTGATCAATCCAAGGCCCGCTCAAACTTATGAACCAAATCCCTATTCCATTCACCAAACCAATCATCCCGATTGTATCGACGGTCAAGCGACTGGACGTGTATGACCCAGCCATGTGCTGCTCCAGCGGTATTTGTGGTCCAGATGTCGACCCGAAGCTCGTCCAATTCGCTTCGGATGTTGCCTGGCTGAAGTCGAAGGGCGTTCCGGTGGCGCGACACAACCTGTCACAAGATCCGGCGGCATTTGTGGCAAGCGAACTTGTGCGGAGCAAGCTAACTGAACGGGGCGAAGCAGCTCTTCCCGTCTTGGTGAGTGGTGGAAAGCTTGTGGTAGCAGGTCGCTATCCAGAGCGGGCCGAGCTGGCGGCATGGTATGGATTCTCGACTCCCGTGACCAAGGCGACTGAAGAGTCGGGTTGTTGCGGCGGCAGTTCGTGTTGTTAGGCTTTCCGAGGATCGATCGCCGGTGATAGGCTGGAAAGCCTCTGGCTTCCGTGAAAGACCCGCAAAATCAACAGGTTAAAACTCAAATCGTGACTATCGCCGCTAACACATCGCTGCTGAGCTTATTGGAGTCTCCCAATCGTTTTTTGTTCTTCACCGGAAAAGGAGGCGTGGGCAAAACCTCAATGGCTTGCGCGGCGGCGATCACGCTGGCGGACCAAGGAAAGCGGGTCCTACTGGTCAGTACCGATCCGGCTTCAAACCTGGATGAGGTGCTAGGGGTTCGTCTGTCGAGCGACCCGACGGAAGTACCTGGCGTACCCGGCTTGGCCGCCCTGAACATTGATCCGGCAGCGGCGGCCCAAGCCTATCGCGAAAGGCTCGTGGGACCCTATCGCGGCAAACTGCCAGAGGCGCTGCTCCGAAGCATGGAGGAACAGCTCTCGGGAGCCTGCACCCTGGAGATTGCGGCCTTTGATGAGTTCTCAAAGTTGCTCGGGGACCCGGTGGCGACCACAGGCTTCGATCATGTGTTGTTTGATACCGCCCCCACTGGACACACATTGCGATTGCTGTCTTTGCCGGAAGCTTGGACGGGCTTTATCACCTCCAATACATCAGGAGCTTCGTGCCTTGGGCCGCTGGCCGGACTTGGATCGCAGCGGGAGGTTTATTCGAACGCGGTAGCGAGCCTCGCGAACAGGTCGCTCACGGCATTGATCCTGGTGACTCGGCCCCAGCGTACTTCGCTTGCCGAGGCGGAACGTACCAGCCATGAACTGGCCGCTTTAGGGATACATAATCAGAAGGTCATTCTGAACGGCATGTTTCAAGCCGCCGGTGATGATCCAGCCGCAACAGCGCTTGAACAACGTGGAATGGAGGCTCTTATCGGGGCCGCGACCTTCCTCGGAGGTTTGCCCGTCTTTAAAGTATCCTTGCGGTCCAATAATCTTGTCGGATTGGCCGCTTTGCGAGCGCTGACGGCCGACGCGGTGGCACTGCAATCCCGATGCGAACAAAAGTCGCTCCCTGAGTCACCGCATAGTGTGTCACTCGTTGAACTGGTGGACGGTCTTGCAACTGCCGGTCGTGGTGTGGTGATGACGATGGGGAAAGGCGGGGTAGGCAAGACGACGATTGCGGCTGCCATCGGCGCAGAACTTGCCCGCCGTGGATTTAAGGTCTGTCTTAGCACCACCGACCCAGCGGCGCATGTGGCAGCTGCGGCAGGCCAGATCAAAGGCCTGGTAGTCGACCGGATCGATCCTCAGGTGGAAACCCAACGGTACGTGGAGTTTGTTTTAGCGACGGCGGGACGGCACCTGGATGCCGGTGGCTGGGCACTCTTGGAAGAAGACCTACGCTCTCCTTGCACGAAGGAGATTGCCGTCTTTCGCGCATTCGCCAGAACTGTGGCCCAAGGACAAGACGGCTTCGTGGTGCTGGATACCGCCCCAACGGGCCACACACTGCTGCTGCTGGACGCTACTGAGTCTTACCACCGCGAAATCGCCAGGCGGGCCAGCGACCTCCCTGAGGAGGTCCGGGAACTCCTGCCGCGACTGCGCGATCCACATTTTACCCACGTCCTGGTGGTGACGCTGCCGGAATCGACGCCAGTTCATGAAGCGGCCATGTTGCAGGCAGATCTCCGCCGCGCGGGAATCGAGCCGTTTGCTTGGGTCATCAACCAGAGTTTCGCCAAGACCAGCCTCCGTGATCCATTGCTGCTTGCCCGGGCGAACGGAGAGCTCCCGTTCATCCGAGAAGTCGTCGAGGTTCATTCCCGCAGGACGGTCATCGTCCCGTGGGTCATGGCTGAACCGGTGGGACCGGACGGGCTGCGGCAGCTTTTTTTAGCTCCTGAGACTCAACCACCTCGCCCCTTCACAAAGGCGACTTAGTAATACCTTGCTCACCGGGTTGGAGGGGATGGCAGCAGCCTTGATGACTTTATGCAAAAATACCTTTCGGAATTGTTCGGAACCTTTGCCCTCGTCTTCGCGGGAACGGGTGCCATCATCGTCAACCAAGTCAGCGCTGGCACGGTCACCCATGTCGGGGTGGCGATGACGTTCGGGTTAATCGTTCTGGCCATGATTTACACGGTCGGCGACGTGTCGGGTGCCCATTTCAACCCGGCGGTTACGCTTGGCTTTTGGGCCGCCCGCAGAATGCCGGGAAGAGAGGTACCCTTTTATCTGGCCAGCCAATCTGCCGGTGCATTGCTCGCCAGCGCGGTGCTCAAGCTGATGTTTCCGGACAATACCATGCTCGGTGGAACCCAGCCTTCAGGGTCGGCGCTCCAGTCATTGGCGATGGAATTCATCCTCACGGCCATGCTCATGTTCGTCATCCTCAATGTGTCCACCGGAGCAAAGGAGAAAGGCCTGATGGCGGGCGTCGCGATCGGCGGCGTTATCACCCTTGAAGCTCTGTTTGCCGGGCCGATTTGCGGGGCTTCGATGAATCCAGTTCGGTCCCTGGCTCCGGCGGTGGTTTCCGGGCACCTGGAAAATCTCTGGATTTATTTTTTAGCCCCGATTCTGGGAGCGCTCGCAGCAGTCGGCGGTTGCATGTGCGTTCGCGAAAAGGGCTGTTGTGGTCCGGCTTAGTTGTGTTGGAAAGTATTTTTGATGCCGACCTTGTGACAGTGGGGTTGCGGTTGGCATTTATAAGACACGAGAAATAACGCAGGCTAAACGTCTGCGG
This sequence comes from uncultured Verrucomicrobiota bacterium, assembly GCA_903835555.1. GTDB lineage: Bacteria > Verrucomicrobiota > Verrucomicrobiia > Limisphaerales > UBA9464 > CAILNN01. The sequence goes on along the minus strand of CAILNN010000292.1, from coordinate 19,056 downwards.
TGAGGCAGAGTGTCACCCGAGCCGATCGCGGGTTGGGCGAGGTATAACTTGCGATGTAGGCGTGGGGCGGGCTTTCGGCCCTTTTCCAATCTTGGGACCGGTTTCCTGGGCCGCTGGCCCAGGCTGGTATGAAATCGCGCCTTTGGCGCTTGAAAATTCGGGTGGTATGGAATTCCTCTGGCTTGGGAACTTTTCGACCGATATTGCTCGGTGTCAATATGTTACGTGTGAACCATACGAGTCTGCGGAAAAGCTGTTATTTGGAAGGCCAACCGCCTGCGCTACGATCAGGTGGGCCACTTTTTGCGCATCCCCACGCTTGCTCCAGACGCGAGGTCAATCCCGTCGCTCTAATGAACAAGGGTCTTACTCGCTATATCCGGCGCTTCACCGAGAAGCGTCAGCGCGGGGTCTGCGGTCCGGTCGCTGCAATCGCACGGGTCTGCCCGGTCATAAGGACCGAGGCTATATTCCTCGGACGATCGATTGTGTGCACAGCCGCCGCTGGCCATGGCGGTCGTTAGGAATGTTGCGACACTAGGCCAGGGACGACAGGGTTCGGAATCGAAAAAATGTGACCGTTTTCGATTTCGTCGATGCTTGACCAAAGCATGAAGGCCTCATCCGTTTTGTCTGGCACCAGTAGACCAGGCGATTTTGAATCAGCGCCATGGATACCGGTTTTAGCTGTCGCCAATCGAAGGCCCGATTATGACACCGAGCACGACGATTTGCGTTCTGACCTATGGAGACTATTTCAGCCTGGCCCAGCGATGCCTCGACTCGATTTTGAAGTATTGCTGCCGCGCAGAGTATCGTCTGGTGGTTGGTGCAAACGCCGTCTCACCGGAAACTCTGAGATGGCTGGAAGAACTCCACGCAACGGGTGTCATCGACACGCTCCACCAGAGCTCTGAGAATCTTGGCAAATGCCCCATGATGCGCCGAATGTTTGCGGACGTGGATACCGACTACATCTGTTGGTTTGACGACGACTCTTATGTTCTAGAGCCCAATGCCTTATCGGAGCGGCTTCGCTTGGCCAATTTGGCTCCCAGCAGTACGGTGATGTGGGGGCACGAGTTTTACTTCAGTGAGGAGAGCAACTTCAGCACCAACGCCGACGTGGGGTCATTTGTGGAGAGCTCGCCTTGGTATAGAGGCCTCACACCGCCGTCATGGATTCCAGGAGGCAAAGGAGAGTGGAATTTTGAAGGCCGCGGTGTCGGTGACGGTCGGTGGTTTTTTATCACCGGGGGTTGCTGGCTTATTCGAACGGCAGCCATTCGAGAGCTAGACTGGCCGGATAAGCGCCTTGCCGACAACTGCCCGATTAAACGCGCCGACGACGTGATCTTGGGTGAGGCCATCCGCCAGCAAGGCTGGAGGGTCACTGATATCGGTCCGTGTGGCGTAAAAATCAACGATGCGCCAAGACGCGGCACTGGTTAATCGGATACCATTCGCTCGGAACCATCATGGACCCATCGGCTCCCGAACCTGCATCCGACGCCTTGACTCGACCGAAACGTCGGGTTCGCTACCCGGGAAAGAATCCGCGTCGATTCGAGCAAAAGTACAAAGAACACAACCCTTCCCTTTACCCAGACACTATTGAAAAGGTCATGGCCAGCGGTAAGACTCCGGCTGGAAGCCACCGGCCTATTTTGGTGACGGAAGTCCTTGATGTCCTGGATATTCAACCCGGGCAGCGGGTGGTTGATTGCACTCTCGGGTTCGGGGGCCATGCGCGGGAGTTTCTCGGGAAACTGCTTCCAGGAGGACGATTGATCGGTTTGGACGTCGATCCAGTGGAACAACCGCGAACCATTGCCCGCTTGAGCGAAGCCGGATTTGGCGAAGACGTCTTCACGCCCGTCCGTCGAAATTTTGCCGGAATCAGCCAGGTCCTTCAGGAACTCGATTTGAACGGAGTCGATGCCATTTTTGCCGATCTCGGGGTATCGTCCATGCAACTGGACGACCCGCAGCGTGGCTTTAGCTTCAAGGCGGACGGCCCGCTCGACTTGCGTCTAAACCCGCAGCGACCTCCGTCGGCCTCCCAATTACTGGCAATGCTATCGGCGGAAAAGCTGGCGCTATTGCTGGAGGAGAATGCAGATGAGCCCAACGCCGAAATTCTGGCAAGCGGATTGGTGGAAGCCAGCGGACGCCACCCCATTGATCGAACCCAACGATTGGCGGAAGAAATCCGGAATATTCTGGTGCAACATCGGCTAAGCGTTGACCGGGAAACGGACAATGCCTGTATTCGACGTGTTTTTCAGGCCCTTCGAATCGCGGTGAACGATGAATTTGGGGCCTTGGACGCACTCCTTCGGAATCTGCCGTGGTGTTTGAAAGCGGGAGGCAAGGCCTGCTTATTGACCTTTCACTCGGGGGAAGACCGTCGAGTCAAGAAGGCTTTCCAAACAGGTTTGCGGGAGGGTGTTTATTCGAGGATATCAGAGGAAGTGATCCGTCCCGGGCCTGAGGAACTGCATGCGAATCCTCGCAGTGCTCCGGCGAAGCTGCGTTGGGCTATTCGGGCGGCGACGGAATAGTTCTACTTTGTTGAGGTTGTTGGCCGCTCGCTGAAGCCGGAGGTCTCCTGCGGTCGTGCGGGCCACGTTTCTCCTACTGGAAAGGCGGCCGGACTTCTGCTTCACTGTCGCATTCGATGTTTGAGTTGCTGAAAAACGATGACTCCTCCCGTGCCCGGTTGGGGAGGTTGACAACCGCCCACGGGATAATTGAGACGCCTGTATTCATGCCGGTGGGCACCCAGGCGAGTGTCAAGGCTTTGGACAATCGGGAGTTGCTGGAGATGGGTACCCAGATTCTTCTCGGCAATACCTATCACCTCGGCATTCGCCCCGGATTGGACATAATCCGCTTGGCCGGTGGTCTTCACGGGTTCATGAATTGGAAAGGGCCGATTCTGACCGATTCTGGCGGTTTTCAGGTCTTTAGTCTCGGGAAAATTCGCAAGGTGCAGGAGCATGGCGTGGCTTTTCGGAGTCATTTGGATGGATCGGCCATATTCCTAGGTCCCAAGGAAAGCATGGAAATCCAGCGGACGTTGGGATCGGACATCGCCATGGTCTTTGATGAGTGCCCGCCCCACGATGCTACCCGCCAGGAAGTCCAGCGCGCAGTCAAACGGACTCTTCGATGGGCTGAGGAGTGCCTTCAACAGCCCCGCGGACCTGGGCAACACGTTTTTGGAATCGTACAGGGAACGCATTTCGAGGACTTGCGCAAGCAATGTGCTGATGAGTTGGTGGCGATGAACTTCGATGGCTATGCCATCGGCGGTGTCAGCGTGGGGGAACCCGAACCCGAAATGATGCGGGCGGTAGAAATTAGCGAGCCGTATTTGCCGCCTCACAAGGCTCGTTACGCGATGGGATTGGGGACGCCCGCCCAAATCGTTGAGTTGGTGGCACGCGGGGTGGACATGTTTGACTGTGTGCTCCCCACCCGGGTGGCGCGCAATGGAACTGCCTTTACTGACACAGGGACGTTTGCCATTAAGGGAGGCGCGGTGAAGGCAGAACTTGGTCCGATTGAACCCGGGTGCACCTGTTTTGCGTGCCAGCACCACTCACGTGCCTATATCCGCCATCTCCTCAATGTAAATGAAATCCTCGGGCTTCGACTCGTGAGCATCCATAATAGTCATTACTATCTGGAATTGATGCGGCGAATCCGTCGGCATCTGGCCAATGGAACCTTCGGCGAATTTCGACAGGAATTTGCCACCCGATACATCCCCACGTCCAAGGTTCGGGCCGCGCGAGCCGCTGGATTGATGCAGCGCTGATCCAATTGTTTACGTTTCAACTTCTCCCGGCGCTTGTCAGCCCGTGTTTTCAAAATGCCTCCATCTGCCATTATTGACTTCATCTCGGGTTGTACCGCTTTTCGTCTATCATTGACGACCCGCCACCGCTGACGGAAATTTGTCCATGAAGAAATCGTTGCCCCGACGTCGAACAGAAGATAGGGAGCGGGCACGCAAAAAAATCCTCGCAGCCGCGACACATCTCTTTGCTGAGCGGGGACTTGAAGATGTGACCTATGGCGACATCGCCAAAAGCAGCGGCCTGAGTCGTCCGCTGGTGTACTTTTACTTTCCCGACCAAGAGAGTCTGATTCAGGAGACCTTCCTGACTGCGTGCCAACGTCTTCAGGAACGGTTTGTCTTCGTAGCCGCCCAAGCCGCCAGCGGAGCCGAATCCCTGATGGGCATCGGGCGAGCCTACCTCCATTTTCATGATGATTGTCCGGACGAGGCTCGATTGATGCTTTTGGAAGGAGCCCATTGCCCCCCGGTTCAGGGTTCACCTTCGATTATGGATGGGTTGGGAAAATCCATTCGGGGCCGCATTTGTGGCGATGTCGCAGAGGCGTTGGAAGCAGGCTCGATAACCGCACAATTGCTGGAACAAAAGAGGGCCATCATTGCGCTTGTAGCGTCGGAAGTTGAGCGGGGACGACGCGATGGTTCAGTTCGGAAAGATGGAGCCAGCGCGACGGTGATCGCCCTGAACCTTTGGGCTTTCACGCACGGCTTGGTGGGACTTCGGGGGCAATTGGGTGCCGCACTAGATGACATTCACGGTGTTTCCATGGCCGATTTCTTGAATCACGGGTTCCAACTCATTCATGACGCCTTGGCTCCCTAAACATGTTGGTCGACCAGTATCGGGTTTCCGTCAGGATCGGTCACCATGAAATAGGCCGGGCCGGTGGTTGTTTCGTCTGCTTCCGTTTGAAAACTCACGCCGAGGGCTTTGAGCTGCTTTTGGATTTCCCGGATATCGGTGAATGAATCAAGTTTTTCAGCGTTGCTGTTCCAACCGGGGTTGAAGGTCAGCATGTTGCGTTCAAACATTCCCTGAAAGATGCCAATCTTTGTCTCGCCGTTCTTGAGAACCAACCATCGATGAGCGGCATTTCCCCCGACGACAGTAAAACCAAGTTTTTCATAAAAGGCGAGAGAGGCCTCAATGTCCTTCACCGTCAAACTAATACAAAAGTTGCCGAGTTTCATGGTCGTAATGGTTATGAGTAGTCCGATGGGCTAAAGCTGCAGTTTTGAGAGGCGTTTGCGGGTGTCAAGTCTCCGGAGGCTGTATTGGGACGGGTTTCTGATCGGAAACAGGTTGGGAACCCTACGTCCTCCGCAAGGTCCCCAACATTAGAAGTGAACACCAACCAGTCAACGACCTTCGATGACGCGGTAGAATTGGTAGGGCAGATTGGTTGAAGCGGGATCTAGCCAAATCAGGATACCGTCTGGTGCGAGGTTGGTGTTTACGGGAACCCAATGTTTCAGATCAGCGGTACCTTGAAGGATGTAGGAACGTCCCGGTACGCCGGAGAAGGGTAGATGGACACTACCCGATTGAAAGTACGGGTTGGCGGTGAAGTAGACAGGAGTGGCGACGGTAAAGAAGGCGGTTGAAGCGATGCTATCGCTGAAACCGGTTTCAAAAGCCTTGGCCTGGAGTATGGCGTTGGTCCGAAGCAGAAAGGGACCACTATAGACCGGCGAATTGGTGGTCGGGAGTGTGTCGTCCAAGGTGAAATGGAGGAGCGCATTCGCATCGGGATGTTGCAGAGAAACGGTAACCGGCAGAGCAAACTGGCCACCGTCTGGAAGGATGGTCGGCGGTGCGATTGCCGGGACCCCCGGTAGGCTGTTAATCCAATTGGCCAGGAGTTGAACGCCATTGGTGTCAATTCGATTTCGCGCCAGCGGGGGCATTTTGATCAACGGCTCCAGGCTATTGACCCGTTGATAGAGAACGGAGCGCCAAAGGTCTTGAGGAACAACGACGGCGGCTCGGTCCACGCCAAGATTCCCGAGAACGATACCGTTGATCATATTTTGTTTTTCTATCGGCGTGTCATAACGGGCGTCGAAATTGGCCCGGACACCGTCGGGTCGATGGCAATTTGCGCAGTTGGCATCGATGTAGGAGCGAGCCCGACTTTGAATGGGTGCATTGGTATCCGAAAGCGCGACCAGGGTCGGCAAGGTTGGGATGGTCGATTCATCAATGGCGGGATAAAAGAGCCCCAAATGGTTTAAGGTCCGCAGTTGATTGTCGTGGACACCCGTGCCGCTGTAGCCGAAATCGTGGTTTAATTGGCGTGTCTTCAAGCCCAAGACGTAATTGGCTGCCGGAGTGTGGCAGGTTAAACAGTCTGCGGGGCTTGGGTAATACCACGTTTGGGAACGGACACCGAACGCATTGGTAATGAGGAGGGTCTCCTCCTGGCTGGTCGTCAGAAGATCGGCTTCGGAATTGTTTGGACGCCATTTATAGGTTACACCGTAAACGGCCCCGAAGGAATCGCGGACGAGTACCCGAGTCTCGATGCGGCGGAGTGGGGAATTGGTATTGGTTTCGTCGGTGGCGATATCAAAGTTTTTGACGAACACGCTACCGGCTGGGAAAGACCATTCGCCATCGGTAGCGAAGGCAATCTGATGATCGGGTTTCACCAGGCCGTCAGAGTAAGGAACGGCAAAATATCGCGATTTGATGGCACCATCGGACCAGAATTGCACCAGAGGCTGGTAGGGTATGAATCCGGAGGCAACGGTGCGGGACGGGGTATCGCTGAAGACGCCAGACTGGGAAAGCAAAGCCGGGAGGGTTCCGTTAACGGTGGTGGGAAGGTTGAAGTAGGCGTTCGCGCTTGGGCGGACGGCCAAGCCGTATGGCAAACCACTACCGGACGTGATGGTAATGTTTACTGGAGGGGAGGTCGCCTTTAGTCCGGTGGCATCGACAGCGACCGCCGTGACGCTGTAATTGCCCACGCCCAACCCCGTTGTTGTAAAGGTGTAAGGACTGGCCAGGACATTGGCGATCAGCCGGGTGCCCAGGTAAAACGAGACATAATCGATGGAGTTATTTTGAGCTGCTGCGGCGGCGGAAAAGGTGACGCTGGCAGGTGCGGTGAAGGAGGCAGCATTGGTTGGCGCGTTCAAGGCGATACCAGGGCCGGGATTGGGAGCAGCATAAAGCTGGGACTGGGGAATGATGGCCTTGGGAGTCGAGGGGCTACTCCAGGAGAGATGCACGGCATCTGCACCGGTGTTCTGGTAATAGTCGACTTCAATATTATAACGCTGGCCAGCCCGGAGGGCGATGGAACCGGAAACTTCCGTGAGGGCCTGATCGACCCATTGATTGATCAGCTCACGTCCGTTGATGAACAACCGGGCACCGTCATCTGAGGCGAGATAGAACGTATAGGTCTCCGAGTACTGCGCCTCGATGGATCCAGTCCAGCGGGCGGTGAATTGATTGGCGCTAATACTCGGATCGGGGGACCCATTTCCCCAGTCAAAATCGACTGTAGGATCCAGTCGAAGCAGCGTCGCTGGCCCCGGATATGGGTTTGCCGACGGTGTCGTTGACCAATATTCACCTAGCAACCCTTTTCCCGAGCCCAGCGCGGTCAAGTTTAAGAAACCTGCTGACGCGACAGCACTGTTAATTGCTCCGGGAATTGTAGCCACCGCTTGAACGGAAGCGGAGTTGGTCAAAGTAAATGGCCCGACATAGAGGCTCGAATTGGTGCCCGGGGTGGTTCCATCGATGGTGTAATAAATGGCGGTACCGGGAGTCGTATCTGAAATGCTCACCTGGACGGAGTTGGTAAAAATACCGCCATTGGGAGAAATCGAGGGTGTGGCCAGGAATGTGCCGAGACCATAAACCGCGACACCGAACTGGGCTGGGACATAGACCTTGCCGTTGGCGACGACGGGAACGGTGTATTTGACCGCACCGCCTGGATTATCACGACTTAGGTTGCGGCTGCTGTTGTACAACTCGTAGGTAATATTGGTGGCGTTGTAGGCGTGAAGGACGGCGGGTCCACCACCACCGTAGGCGTCGGATTGGATGGTCCAAACGATGGCATTTTGGGTTCCACTAGCGGAAATCACCGGGGTTGAACCGGGATAACCGTCGCCGCTAGGTCCGCGCCCGACGGGATTCGGATTGATCGCTCCGTTGGCGATGGAGAACGCTTTCAAGACATCGCCGGAACCTTGGTAATAGATGGTGCCGTTGAAATAGGCTGGACTGCTCCAGGTGCCTCCGACAGCACCCGGTAGGGTCTGAACAGCTCCGTTATCATTGGCCGGGTTGTAGTGGCCCATCTGATCGCGGTCCAGGAGGTAGATTTTCCCCTCCTTGCCACAGCCGACCAGCAAGTGGGGATGAGCGGCACTTCCGACCGAATCGGGAAGGATTATGGGGCCACCAGAACCGAGATCGGCGTCGGCGGCGGCTAGGGAAGCTTGATTGTAGGGGGTGAAATAGTCAGCTACGGATAATCCGGACGACGACGACAGGCGGACAAAGCTGTCGCCGTATTCGCTGCCATTGGCGGCGTTGGCGTTGAAAGGGCCATTACCGACTTCAAAGAACAGGTTGTTGTTGGCGTCAGCGCAAGGACCGTGACCGGCCATCCAGATGCCGCACTCTCCAGCGTTGGGTCCCCAGGCATTAATGGTGCTATTGGGGGAGGTACAGAAGACGTAGTTGGTAAGGGGCTTGAGGGTCGCCGCATCAAAGCCGATGACCCATCCGTGGTACGGATCGGTGTCAGCATAGCCTGTGTAGGTCGCAAACAGAATACCGCCTGCCAGAGTGAAGGCAGAACGATTCAGGCTGCGACGTGAATCGAAATTCAGGACGCCACCGGCACTGCCCACGCCTTTACCGGGAACTTGTGCCGCTACAGGAACCGGGCTGAAGGGTCGTTCCGTTCCGGTGGCAATATCCAGGGCGTGAATCCGGTGTAGGTAAACGGTGCCTTCGTGACTAAAGACGTCCAGGTAAATGGTGCTGGTGACCGGGTCGATTACGGGAGTTGCCGTGATGCCGACTTCGGGATCAATATCGTGGTAAGGACCGTAGCGGTTGCCCCAGTCGTTATTGGGGGTGGCGGCTGAAACGCCAAAATTGACTTTCCAAAGGAGGCCATTATCCGGGCCGCCATTGTTATCGGCGTCGAAGGCATAGAGGCTGTCATGCTGAGAAGCGACCAACAGGACATTTCGGGTGCCTTTGCCAAGGACCGCCACATTGGTCATGATCAGCGGTTGGGCGTAGACGTGGCCGTCGACCGGATAGGTGAAGAGACGTCCAAAGGTGCCACCGCCCACATTGGCCGGGGTAAGGAGGTTCTCCGAGAGATTGGCTCCCTGACGCGTGTTGTCGTAATGGTAGGTGAGAACCGGTACGGCGGGAGGTGCAAGTGGAGTCGTAAAAGAAAGAGAGGGCGATGCCCAAACGATCCCGGCGGAGTTTGATGCCGCGACGGTAAAGAAGTAGGTCGTATTCGGCGTCAGACCGGTCAGGTCGGCGACAAAATTGGTGGACTGGGGTCCCGCAGATTGGCTGAACGTCCATGCGTTGGCGGAGGTGCCCCCATCCGCGATGCCGTAGTAAACGAAGGCCGTTGGAATTTCTCCACCGCCCCCAGTCGACGTGATACGCCCGGCCACGGTCGCGGTATTGGGTTGAACGCCCAAGGCGGCCAAATTCACCACGCCCGGCAATTGTGGAGGAGGAGCGGTCGTGAAAGAGACGCTGGGTGAAGCCCAAGTCACTCCGGCGGCGTTGGAAGCCGCAAAGGTGTAATAGTACGTCGTTGATGGGTTCAAGCCGGTAATGGGGGCGGAAAAGTTGGCGGATTGCTGCCCCAAGTTGACGAAAGACCCCCAGGCGGATGCTTGGCTACCCCCATCCTTAGCGCCGTAATAAAGGATAACCGTGGGAACCAGCCCACCGGTAGCGACGATCTGCCCGGTTGCTACCGCGCCGTGGCTGGTTACTTGAGCCGGCGCGAGGTCGTTCAGGACCGGGGCCGTGACCACGCCAAGCACGGACAATTCTTGAATGCCATAACCGCCCGCACCGCCTGCCTGAGTGCAATTGATACGAAGATATCGGGTTACAAACGGCTTAAAGGTCGCAAGGAAAAGGCCGCCTCCAAAGCCGGTCTTGGTAAACTGGTCTTTCCAAGTTGTACCATCCGTTGAAGATTGGACGGTAAACGTGGAGGCATAATTGGAGCCCCAGGAAATTTGAATTGAGCCAACGGAATACCCAGAGCCGAGGTCAACGGACAACCATTGCGGACCGCCTCCGGAAGAGAGCCAACCGGTCGAGACCTTACCATCCACCGCAAGAGCGGGTGTGTGAGTGGCATCACTGGCTGATGATGCCAGAGCGGGTTGAGCCAAGGCCAAGTTTACACCCGGCCCATAGCCGAAGAATTGGAGTTCGGAAATATTTCCCCAACTGGGGTCTGGAGCCAGGTATCGGGCATAGCGGAAACCGGTTTGAACCGTTACCGGTACAGTGATGTAGGTGCCATCTGCTGGCGCATTATTGATTGTCCCCAAATTGACGGCATCTGAGAAATCCGGCTGGTTGGCACCTTGAAACTGACCGCCCACCATTCGTCCCCCGAAGCCAGCCCGTGGTGCATAGACAATCGAGGTGATGATGTTTGCTGCACCGGGTCCGAAATCGAGTCCGGCCCAATCACCGGTTCCCGGGTCGGGGGCATCGAAAAAGGTGGTAATATCGCCATCAAAGACGTTGGTGATGGTGTTACCGCTATTTTGCCAGGACCCGGGAGTGCCGATGATGCTACCGGGTAGCAGAGCGGCGAAGGCCGAATGGACGGCCAGAATCCAGGCGGCCAAATGAAGGCGAAAAGCGAAGAAACGGGTTATGGGGATGGTCATGGGGAGGGATGGCCGGAATTAATTGGATGCTTGAAAAAATTGTTGGGCAGCAATGCTCCGGATAAAACCGGATTTATAGGCGCGAGCGCGAACGACTGTCGGCAGGGTGACTCGAATGGGTCCCTGATAAATTGGGTCGGACTGTCCGGGGGCGCTCCCATCGGTCGTGTAGCGGATTTTCACGTCAGGCTCGGCATGGCGGACGATTACTTCTGTCTGTCCGTCTTTCGGACCGGTCGCTGAATAAATCTCAGGGGGAGCGAGCGCCGGAACACCAGGGAGGCTGTTAATCCAATCCCTCAAAAGAGCGAGTCCCGCCTGGTCCAGGCGTTCGTGCGCGATCGGGGGCATCTTCATTCCTTCCAGGGTGCTTGGGCGAAGGTACAGGATGGACCTCCATATGTCACGTGGCACGATGACCCGGGCGCGATCGATTCCTTGGTCGATGAGCACGGGGCCATCGATCAAATGTTGCGCGGCCAGCGGTGTATTGTAACGGGCGTCAAAGTTTCCGACGGTACCTCCGGGGCGATGGCAATGTGAACAATTGGCGTCGAGATAAGAACGTGCGCGGTCTTCAATCGAACGGGAGGTTTCCCCCGCCGCTGCCAGCGCTGGAATGGAAGCCAACGCTGCTTCATCTATATCGCGGTCAAATAAACCGATATGGCTCCACGTTCGCAATTGGTTGTCGGTACGGCCAGTTGGATTGGTGAACGGCCCATTGAGTTGGCGGGCCGTGACTCCCAACACGCCACCGTTCAATTCCGTATGACAAGTCCGGCAATCATGGGAACCGGGATAATTCCAGACTTGGGTGCGCTCACCCGATGGAGTCCGAATGAGAATCGGTTCAGCCAAACTATTCGTGAGAAGATCGGCATCTGAACTGTCCGCTCGCCATTTGTAGGTTGCCACCTGCACACCACCATGCCCATCCACCGCGACCAGTCGGGTTTCAAGACGCCGACGAGCTTCGGGATTGGTTTCATCCGTTCCGAAGTCGAAATGTTTTACAAAGACAGTCCCGGTGGGGAATTTCCATTCTCCTGTCGGGTCAAATGAGATCGTTGATGCGCTATTGGTTCCGAATGATGGCACACTGATCCAACGGGTTTTGATGGCGTCGTCGGAAAAGAAAGGGACGTTCAGGCGATACGGTATCAAACCGTCGACGGGCACCATCCGAGCGGTATCTTTGAAGGCCCCGGTTTGGGAGAGCCGGGAAGGAAATTCGCCGTGTTGCATTTCTGGATGGCCCAGGAATGGAGGCGATTGCGGTCGAACCTCGAATCCAAACGAACGGGCGTTAGCCGTTATTGGGAGGAGGGTCGCCAGCAATAACGCGGTCTTAGTAGAAATAAAGCCCCACCAGCTATTTTTCACGGCGTTCCAACTCAAATTTGACGGCATTCTCCAAACTTGCCGAATAGCGCCGAAGGGTCTTTTCGACGCCGGGCACCGGACGATAAACTTCTTCTCCGGCAGGATAGGCATGAATGACGACATAGTCATACGGCTTCACCTTTGGGCGACGTGGGGTATTGGTCAAATAGACCTGACCACGGCAAACGGCATCGGGATGTTTTTCCTCTGGAGCAGGTGAATCCGCCTGAACCGTGGCATTGCCATGGACCACCCATGATTGGTTGAAGGGCGGTTGGAGGAGGGCGCTGTAACCGCTTTCCACCACCAAGCCGACGGGGGTAATCTCGATCACGCGCCCGGCGACATAGCGGCGAGCCTCGATGCATTCGGCCCGAATCTTTTCAGCCACCTGGGCGCGAGCCAAGGCTTTGGTGCGCTCCTCGGGAGTCAAAGGCCGGTCCGGCAAGGCTGTCGGCTTTGAATTCGTCGGCTCGCCGAACAGTGGTAAAGCTGCGGATAGCGCCAGGAGTAGAAAGCTTCGTCGAAGCCGGAACATGGAATAGAGGCCCTATTGTTGCACGGCACGATAATACCGATTGGCCAAACCGGAAGCCCCGGTATCCGAGATCGTAACGGGACTAGTGGTCGGCGTATTAGTGCTAATGGGGGTCCAATGGCGCAAGTCAAACGAGACTTCGAGAATGGTCGCCGCCCCGGTCGCACCGCTGAGTTGCAGACCAAAGGCCCCGTTGTTTAGGAAGCCGAGCGGGGAAAGCTCCAACCCGGAGGTGAAGTGATAAGTCGCTGAAGACGGGGCACTATCGATGAACCCGTTGGCAAAGGCCTTGGCTTGGACGGTGGTATCCGAAGTCACCTGGAACGGCCCGGTGTAAAGCGGTGAGGAAGTCGACGGTAACGTTCCATCGAGCGTGTAGTAGACGGTTTCGCTGGGGTCGGCGGCGGTCAACGTCACGGTGACATTCCCGACATAAGCTCCGCCGGTTGGCGAGATGGTCGGCGGTTGCAGAGCCGGTGTCCCATCAAGGCTATTGATCCAAGCCGCCACAACCGCCAGCGACTGGGTATCGACCAGATTACGAGCCAACGGTGGCATCTTAATGGCTGGGTCAACGGAATCAGCGCGCTGGTAGAGCACCGAGCGCCAGATGTCCTTTGGAGCAACGACGCGTGCGTGATCGATACCGAGAGTCCCTTTTTGCGGCAACGCATTGATTAAATTCTGTTGGGCGAGCGGGGTGTCCCATCGGGCATCGAAACTGGGTCCTGTGCCGGAAGGCTGATGACACTGGGAGCAATTGGAATCGAGCCAGGAACGAGCGCGGTCTTCCAACGAGGCGGCGGTATTGGTGAGCGCCTGCAAATGGCTCCATCCGGCGATCGCTCCCTCATCGATGGCGGGGAAGAAGAGACCGGCCCGATTCAAGGTGCGCAGTTGATTGTCAGTCTGCCCGGTTGTTGAATAGGTCAGCAGCGAGTTAAGCTGCCGCGCACTGGCTCCGAGAACGTAGTTGGCCACGGGCGTATGGCATTTGAGACACTCGGCTGAACTCGGGTAATACCAGGTCTGCGTCCAGGTGGTGGCGTCGGCGTTGGTGATGACGATGTTTTCCGACAGACTATTGGTCATAAGATCGGCATCCGAATCGTCGGGACGCCATTTATAAGTCACCCCATACACGGCACCAAACGGATCGCGCACCAGGAGGCGGGTTTCAAGGCGGCGCTTGGGGGCATTCGGATGAAGGTAGTCGGTGGTCAGGTCAAAGTGTTTGACAAAAACAGTACCGGCAGGGAACGACCATTCGCCAGTGGGGGCAAAGGCGATTTGTTGTGCAGGTGTATAAGGGGCTCCGGAGTTTGGAACGGCCATCCAGCGCGACTTGATGGCACCATCTGACCAAAAGGGAACGATGGGGGCGTAGGGAATCAGCGGAGCAGCCGGAACCAGATTCGCCGTATCGGCAAAAAATCCCGTTTGCGACAGGTGAGCTGGAATCTGGCCTGTCGGCGTTTGCGGCATCTGGCCGTAAGCTGGGAAGGGCTGACGACTGGTTAGCCCGTAGGGTTGGCCACTTCCAGCCGTGACCGTGATTTGAACGGGTGCGGAGGTACCCGACTTTCCCGAGCCATCGATGGCCACGGCGGAGAGTTGATAGGTGCCGGGAGCGAAACCCGGAATCGTCAGGGAGTAGGGTACGGAAGTGGCGACTCCGACTTGGTTGGTACCGGCATAGAAATCCACTTCCTGAAGCGTGTTAAATTGAGCGGCGGCTTGAGCCGAGAAAGTCACGCTGGCCGTACCGGTAAAGGTGGCATTGGTCTGGGGCTGGGTCAGGACCACCACCGGAGCCGGGTTGGTCACCGGATACAATTGGGTGGTGGGGATAATCTCCAATGCAGTGGATGGACTGCTCCAGGCCAGTTCAGCGACCGCGCCGCCGCCGTTTTGGTAGTATTCCATGACCAGATCGTAGCGCTGCTGGGCAACCAGCGGGATGGTCCCGGTATAGGTCGTCGGGGCTTGGTCCACCCAGGCATCAATGAGCAACTGACCATCGACATAGACACGGACGCCGTCGTCGGCCGTGGCAGCAAACGTGTAAGTCTCGGTAAACTGCGGTTGAACCGAGCCGGTCCAGCGAACGGTGTAAGTAAACTGCCCCACCGTTGGGTCCGGTTGGCTATTATTCCAATTGAAATCAATGGTTGGGTCGGTTCGGAACAAGGTTGAAGGTCCGCTGAACGGATCCGCCGAGGTATGGTTCGCGTAATAGGTCCCGAGCAACCCGGTACCGGTGCCGATGGAAGAACTGTTCAGAAAACCAGCCGCAGCGACACCGCTATTAACGGCTCCTGGTTTGGCTGCGATGACTTGGACGCCGGTGCTGTTGGTCAGGACAAATGGGCCACGATAAATCGGCGAATTCGTCGACGGAACGGTGCCGTCCAAGGTGTAGTAAAGTGTGGTGCCGGGAGTGTTGTCGCTCAAGGTGACCAGAACCGAGTTGGTGAAGACGCCGCCCGGTGGCGAAATGGTCGGTGTAGCGAGAAAGGTTCCGATACCATAGACGGACAATAGATATTCGCTACCGACGTAGACCTTGCCATTGGCAACCGTGGGCACGGTGAATTTGACGGCGCCACCCGGGGTATCGCGTCCGGGATTTTGACTGCTGTTGTACAGTTCCTGAGTGACGTCAGCGGCGTTATAGGCGTGCAGGATGGCGGGACCACTGCTGGCGTAAGCGTCCGATTCCGTGGCCCAGAGAATGGCGTCATTGGTGCCATTGGCCGAAAGGCTGGGAGAGCTGCTGCCTTTATCCCCGAAAAAGGTACTGGTCTGAACGGGAGTGGTATTGATCACGCCGTTGGTCATCGTGAACACCTTCAGGTGATCGTTCATCCCGATGTAATAGAGGGTGTTATTGAAGTAGACTGGCGTCATGTAACTGCCGTCCTGCCCACCATCGAAAGCAAACGGAACGACCTGCACGATCTGGCTGTCGTCTGTGGGGTTGAAATGGCCCATTTTATCGCGGTCGATCAGGTAGATACGGTTACCTTTGCCAGAAGCCACCAGGAGATGGGGATGGGCAGGCGTTCCAGCCGAGTCGGGAAGGACCAGGGAGGCTCCAGAACCCAGGTCGCTATCGGCATCGCTTAAGGGACCCTCATCGTGGGGAGAGAAAAAGTCGGTCAAGGTGAGAATGCCATTGGTCGGCGAGAATTTCAGGACGCTCATGGCAAAGCTGTTGCGCGCCTGATCGAAGGTCGAACCGGTGGCATCAAACGAACCGTTACCGGTTTCGTAGTAAAGGTTTCCGGCGGAATCGACGGTGGCACCTCCGCCGCCCTGCCAGAAACCGCCCAACCCACCATTGGGCGTTGAACAGAAGACGCTCAATTGCTGGAGCGAATGAGCGTCATAGGCGAACAGCCATCCATGGTACGGTTGATTGTCGCCGTGCGAAGCAAAGCCGACGTAGACAACGCCATTGACCAGGGTGAGCGCGGGACGGGAATGTTCGCGTTGGGTATTGAAGGTCACGTGGCCGGCACCGTCGTTATCGCCGAATCCGGGAGTTCCCGTTCCCGGATAATTGGTGATGTTGATCACGACCGGGCTATTGGAAACGACGCCTGAAGTCCGCTCCGCGCCAGTGGTCATATCCAAGGCATGGAGTCGATGCACAAACGTGATTCCGTTGGTGGTCGATTCCTTGGTCTTGACTTCGATGTATAGGGTTGATGTCACCGGATCGATCACGGGGGTGGCGGTGATGCCCACCTCGGGAACGATGTCGCCCGTACCGACATCGCCTGCGGCAACGGTCATTACGCCAGCAGCGGGATTGATGAAGCTAACCTGCCACAACGGGGCGATGTTGGCTCCAGAGGTATTGTCTGCATCGAAGGCATAGACCGAATTATGTTCGGTGGCGACATAGACCACATTGTGGATGCCCTTGCCTGGGATGGTTACGTTGGGGACGATCAGCGGCTGAGCGTAGACATAGCCATCAACGGGCTGAGAAAAGAGTTTCCCGAAAGAGCCGCCACCCACGTTGGACGGTTTCAGTTGCGTTTCGTTGGTATTGACGCCGTCGCGCTGATTGTTGTTGTGGTAGGTCAGGACGGCAACCGCCGGCGCGACCGGATTAGTCACAAGGGTGGTGAAGAATACCGACGGATTGGCCCAATTCGTGCCAGCTTCATTGACCGCGCGGGCGGTCGCGTAATAGGTGGTATTGGAGCTGAGACCGGAAATGACTTGGGAAAAACCACCGACCTGAAGGCCTAAATCGATTTGATTCGTCCATGCGGTCGGGTCGTTACCGCCATCGGAGGGACCATAAAATACGGTGACGTCTGGCACTTCGCCACCGGTGCTTAGAACGGAACCTTGGAGAACAGCCGAATCCACCAAAATACCCGAGGGCGGTTGATTCGTGAGTGCCGGGGGAAGCAAGGTCACAGTGGCGAACGAAAGCGATGGAGTCACCCAAGTTGTTCCCGCGCTGTTTTGGGCAGCGGCAGAAAAATAATAAGTGGTACCACTTTTCAGTCCGGTCAGCGGCAGGGAAAAAGCTCCCGTATGGGTGCCGAGAGAATTGGACTGACCCCAGACCGAAGGATTGGTGCCGCCATCGGATGTGCCGTAATAAAGGGTGACGATGGGGACTTCACCTCCGGTGGAGGTAATCGCCCCATTCAAGGTGGCGTTCTTGGCATCGATTTTGGTGGCAGGTTGAAGTGCTAACGCGGGGGGATGGACTTGGAAAATGGAGACATCCGCGGAATTGGTGACGGAGCCGTTGGCATTGGCAACCACGACGGCAATGTTGGTGAAACCGTGCCGTAGGGCGGACAAGAGGTAGGAGGTTCCGGTTACTCCGGAATCCACGACTCCATTGGTGTACCAGGTAAAGGCGAGCGGTCCGGGACCGTCGGCCCCGACGGTAAATGTGACAGGAGCACCAGCGGTGGCGGTGGTATTGGCCAATGGCCACGTGATGATCGGGAGGCCGACTGGGGTGTAGACGGTAAAATTATCCCAGGCATCAATGCCGCCGGATTGGAAGGCGCGGAGGGCAGGCCAGACTGCCTTGAGAGCGGCAATGGTTTGACCGGCGTTACTGCGGACGACGGGAAAGTTGATGAGGTTCGTGGGAGCGCTGGCACCGGGAATTCCGTTGGTGCCGAAATCGTAGATTGCACATGAAGCATTGTAGGCACCGGAGGAAGTCGAAGTGGAAACGTTGGTCAGGGCGACCTGGAATTGATACCAATGGCCAGCGGTAGGGGAAACGCTACCCAGCACTGTTTCGGTCGTGGCGTCCGAAGACCGATATTGTTCGCGAACCGACCACGTGTTCGGGGAGACCGGAATGAAACGGAAGCTCTCAAAGGCAATCCCGGTGTCGCTGTTCAATCCTCCGGCATTGGTATTGATGATGCCGAGTTGGACCTTGTTGCCGCTCACCAAGGCATTGGCCTTGATCATTGTCGACAGGACGATAACGGCACCGTTGGTCGAGAAATCCCAGTCATTGACCTTGTAGATGGCAGTGGTGTCGCTGCTTTGAAAGACGCTGACGCCGCCGGAAAATGCGACACCGGCATTGGTGCTTTCCTGAAAGTCGTAGTTGCCGACGTCATTTCCCCCGGCGTCGTTCCACAATCGAAATCGGGCGGCCAATTCACCCGGGGTATTGAAGTCGACAAAAGCAGTTTGAGCGTACGCGTGAACCATGGCTAAACAGCAAATGGCTATGGAAAAGAGACGCTTCATGGATTAGGGTACGATGGCGGAAGACTCGATAACGGTAAACGTTACAATTTGGAGCAAACGCGGTGCCACCTTGGGTGCGAAGAAATAGCAGGGGGGGGAATCGCAGATTATTTCCTGACGAGACAGGACTGACGAGGGAGAGTTTCGCCCCACAAGGTGGAAGCGGCGTCTCGCGGACACTGACACGAAGCAATGGGCTCACACGAAGGAAGAAGAGGTCAAAATGGCTGTATCTGCATTCTTCTTGGCCTGGTCCATTGAAAGCCTCGTTCGGCCGTAGCCAAGGTGAAGACATATTTATTTACAAGCCTCTGCCTCAACTACTTACAAGGCCAATCTCCTCCAGTCGCGGAAGACGGTTTAGTGGCACTCTGTGAAGCCGAGGATGGAGTCTGAATTTCGTAACACAGCAATATCCCCAATGCCGCCGTCATTCCCTTCAACTTAGGCATAAGGAGTAAAAACCGGGCTTTCCAAAGGAAATAGGTCGCCCGGGTCAACGTTCGGCATTGAAATCTCGCCAGTTAGAATGAACTCGAACGTCATCAGTACAAACCAGAGCAACACGACGACGACC